>CALGOL010000376.1 GCA_937960755.1 uncultured Azospirillum sp. | reverse complement strand
TCGCTTATCGTCAGATGTCGCTGCTGCTGCGCCGCCCGCCGGGCCGCGAAGCCTACCCCGGCGACGTGTTCTATCTCCACTCGCGCCTGCTGGAACGCGCCGCGAAGATGGGCGAAAAGGCCGGCCTCGGCTCGCTGACCGCGCTGCCGGTCATCGAAACCCAGGCGGGCGACGTGTCGGCCTACATTCCGACCAACGTGATTTCGATCACCGACGGTCAGATCTTCTTGGAAACCGGCCTGTTCTATAAGGGCATCCGCCCCGCCATCAACGTCGGTCTGTCGGTGAGCCGCGTCGGCTCCGCCGCCCAGATCAAGGCGATGAAGCAGGTGGCCGGCACCATTAAGATGGAACTGGCGCAGTACCGCGAAATGGCGGCCTTCGCGCAGTTCGCTTCGGACCTCGACGCCTCGACCCAGCGCCTGCTGGCGCGCGGTGCCCGTCTGACCGAGCTGCTGAAGCAGGGCCAGTTCCAGCCGTTGCCGGTGGAAGAACAGGTCGTCTCGATCTTCTCGGGCGTGAAGGGCTATCTCGACAAGATCAAGGTCGAGGACGTCAATCGCTTCGAGAAGAAGTTCCTGGACGAAATCCGCGCCAAGGGCGCCGACATCCTGGCGACGATCCGCACTGAAAAGCAGATCTCCCCGGCGACCGAAGAGCGCCTGAAGGCGTTCCTCGACAACTTCGCCAAGGTGTTCGTCTGATCACCGTCGCCGCCGGTCCGCGAGGGGAGACCCCTTCGGACCGGCTGGTCGATGACGGCAAATTCGAGCGGATGAAGGGCCGGCATGCCTAGCCTCAAGGACCTAAAGAACCGGATCACCAGCGTCCAATCGACGCGGAAGATCACCTCCGCCATGAAGATGGTGGCCGCGTCCAAGCTGCGTCGCGCGCAGGAGCAGGCGGAAGCCGCCCGCCCCTTCGCCGAGCGCATGGGCCGGATGCTGTCGTCGTTGGCGGCCAACGTGCAGGGCGGCGGCGAAGGGCCGAAGCTGATGACGGGCACCGGCGCCGATCAGGTGCAGTTGCTGGTGGTCATCACCTCCGACCGCGGCCTGTGCGGCGCTTTCAACTCTTCGGTGGTGCGTGAAGCCCGCCGCACCATCCTGCGCCTGCAAGGCGAAGGCAAGACGGTGAAGCTGCTGACCGTGGGCCGCAAGGGCCGCGACCAGTTGCGCCGCGACTTCGCCTCGCTGATCGTGCAGAGCTATGAAGACGTCGGCCGCCGCCGGCTGTCGTTCGCCGACGCCGACATGGTGACCAAGAAGCTGCTGGAGATGTACGACGCTGGCGAATACGACGTCGCTTCGGTGCTCTTCAACAAGTTCAAGTCGGCGATTTCGCAAGAAGTGACCTTGCAGCAGGCGATCCCCTTCGCGGTTGAAGCGAAGGCCGAGGAATCCGCCGAGCTGAAGCCGCTCTACGAATTCGAGCCCGACGAAGAACAGATCCTCGCCGACCTGTTGCCGCGCAATCTGGCGATCCAGATTTACCGCGCCTTGCTGGAAAGCGCCGCCTCTGAACAGGGCGCCCGCATGACCGCGATGGACAACGCGACGCGCAACGCCGGCGATATGATCAACAAGTTGACGATCACCTACAACCGCACGCGCCAGGCCTACATCACCAAGGAGCTGATCGAAATCATCTCCGGCGCCGAAGCGGTCTAATCCTCATCCTAATCTTCCTGACGGTCGATACGACGGCTGTTGCGACAATTGCGAGTTCCGAGGGAGCATTACTCGATGGCTACGAACACCCAGGCGACCAACGCCGTCGGCAAGATCACCCAGGTCACGGGCGCGGTGGTCGACGTCCAGTTCGACGGCGAACTGCCGGCGATCTTGAACGCGCTGCATACCCAAAACGATGGCAAGACGCTGGTGCTGGAAGTGGCGCAGCATCTGGGCGAAGGCACTGTTCGCGCCATCGCCATGGACACCTCTGACGGTCTGGTGCGCGGCCAGCCGGTGACCGACACCGGCGCGCCGATCCAGATGCCGGTTGGTCCGGGCACCCTCGGCCGCATTATCAACGTCATCGGCGAACCGATTGACGAGCGCGGCCCGGTTCAAAGCGAAATGACGCTGCCGATCCACCGCTCGGCCCCGGAATTCACCGATCAGTCCACCGAAGCGCAGGTGCTGGTCACCGGCATTAAGGTCATCGACCTGCTGGCCCCGTACGCCAAGGGCGGCAAGATCGGCCTGTTCGGCGGCGCTGGCGTCGGCAAGACCGTGACCATCATGGAGCTCATCAACAACGTCGCGAAGGCGCACGGCGGCGTGTCGGTGTTCGCGGGCGTCGGCGAACGCACCCGTGAAGGCAACGACCTGTATCACGAAATGATCGAAGGCGGCGTCATCAAGACCGACGGCCCCGGCTCCAAGGTGGCGCTGGTGTACGGTCAGATGAACGAGCCGCCGGGCGCCCGCGCCCGCGTCGGTCTGAGCGGTCTGACCCTGGCGGAATACTTCCGCGACGAAGAAGGTCAGGACGTGCTGTTCTTCGTGGACAACATCTTCCGCTTCACCCAGGCCGGTTCGGAAGTGTCGGCGCTCTTGGGCCGCATCCCGTCGGCGGTGGGCTATCAGCCGACGCTGGCCACCGACATGGGCGCGCTGCAGGAACGCATCACCTCGACCAAGAAGGGCTCGATCACCTCGGTGCAGGCGATTTACGTGCCTGCCGACGACTTGACCGACCCGGCGCCGGCCACCTCGTTCGCCCACTTGGACGCCACCACCGTGCTGTCGCGCTCGATCGCTGAAATGGCGATTTTCCCGGCCGTCGATCCGCTGGACTCCACCAGCCGCATCCTCGACCCGCGCGTCGTTGGTGAAGAACACTACGCCGTCGCCCGTTCGGTGCAGAAGGTGTTGCAGACCTACAAGTCGCTGCAAGACATCATCGCCATTCTGGGCATGGACGAACTGTCGGAAGAAGACAAGCTGGTGGTGGCCCGCGCCCGCAAGATCCAGCGCTTCCTGTCGCAGCCGTTCCACGTCGCCGAAGTGTTCACCGGCACGCCGGGCGTGCTGGTTTCCCTCGAAGACACCATCAAGGGCTTCAAGGGCATCGTGAACGGCGAATACGACCACCTGCCGGAAGCGGCGTTCTACATGGTCGGCGCGATCGAAGAAGCTGTCGCCAAGGCCAAGAAGCTGGCCGCCGAAGCCGCCTAATCCATCAGGATGTGGGCAGTTTCGCCAAGAACGACGATTTCCCGCCCGGAGTCAGACCGGTTTCGGGCGGGACGTTGAAGGAGCCGGGGTAAGATGGCTGATAAGTTTGAATTTGAACTGGTGTCGCCGGAAAAGCTGCTGGCTTCCGTTCAGGCGGAAATGGTGGTGGTTCCGGGCTCCGAAGGCGATTTCGGCGTTCTCGCCGGTCACTCGCCGCTGATTTCCGGCGTTCGTCCCGGCGTCATCGCCGTGTACGAAGGCGACAAGATCGTTGATCGCATCTTCATCGCCGGCGGTTTCGCCGAAGTCACTGGCGAGCGCTGCACGGTGCTGGCGGAAGAAGCGGTCAAGGTGTCGGAGATCAACGCCGCCGACGCGGAAAAGGCGGTCAAGGACCTGACCGAGGACGCCGCCGACGCCAAGTCGGACGCCGAGCGCGCCGCCGTCGAAGCGAAGCTCGCCATCGCCAAGGCGAAGGTCGAAGCGCTGTCTGCTGCGGCGCACTAAAAAGTATAGACTCGGCGTTGTAAGACGCCGAGCCTCGCCCCAGATGAAATCTGGACGCGCCGGTCGGGGTCGCCCGTCCGGCGCATTCCTCATTCTGGGGAGCAGACGCCATGACGGGCAAACGCTGGACGATTGACGATTTGCCGTGGGAGCGTTTCGACGCCGCCGCGGTCGACGCCGGTTTGACGGCGCTGGTCAAAGCGGCTTCTTTGGTCGAGGCCAACGCGCACGACTACACCAACTATCTGTGTCGGGTGTTCGCCGACGACGCCGATTTTTGCGCCGCCGCGGCGTTGTGGGCGGAGGAGGAAGCGCAGCATGGCGCGGCGCTGGGGCGCTGGGCGGAGACCGCCGACCCCAACTGGTCCTACGCCGCGGCGCGGGCGCGGTTTTGCGCGGTTTACCGGCCGCCGCTGGATGGCGACCAATCGGTGCGCGGCGCCCGCACGGGAGAGTTGGTGGCGCGCTGCATCGTTGAAACCGGCACCAGCTCCTATTACGCCGCGCTGTCCGACGCCTGCGCCGAGCCGGTGCTGAAAGAGTTGTGTCGCCGCATCGCCGCGGACGAACTGCGTCACTACAAGCTGTTTTACGACTTCGCCCGCAAGTATCAGCCGCTGGACGGTTGGTCGCGGGCGCGCCGGCTGAAAGTGGCGGCGCGGCGGCTGGCGGAGGCGGAGGACGACGAACTGGCGTGCGCCTTTTACGCCGCCAACGCGCCGGCCGACGCGCCTTACGACCATTCCGTCTATAACAATGCATACGCCAAACTGGCTTACGGACTCTACCGCCGCTCCCATTTGGATCGGGCGTTGGCGATGCTGTTCAAGGCCAGCGGCTTGTCGCCGCAGTCGGTGCTGG
>CALGOL010000375.1 GCA_937960755.1 uncultured Azospirillum sp. | reverse complement strand
GGCGCGGCGGCCCGCCGGATTTGCTAATCGCCGATTATCATCTGGACGACGGCGCATTGGGGCTGGATGAAATCATCCGTCTGCGCAAGATCGCCGGCCGCGACATCCCCGCCGTTCTGGCCACCGCCAACCGCACCCCGGCGCTGATCGAGGAAGCCAAGCGGCTGAACCTGCCGGTGCTCAACAAGCCGGTGAAGCCGGCGCAACTGCGCGCCCTGGTCAGCGGCATGGTGGGATAGGGTTTTGGACTGGGGGCCGGGGCGGCATAACCGCCGCCGGCCCCCGGCGCGTCCGCGTCAGACGTTCAGCAGCAAATTCTCCCGCTCCCACGAACTGATGACTTTGTGATAGGCCTCGTACTCGGCCATTTTCACACACGTCACCGCTTCGACGAAGCTTTCCCCCAGCACTTCCTTTAAGGGCTTGCAGGAGTTGAATTTGTTGAGCGCGTCGCCGATGTGCCGCGGCAAGGTGAAGGCCAACCGATAAGCCGACCCCTTGACCGGGTCGTTGGGCTCCAGCCCCTGCGCCATGCCGATATAGCCGCAAGCCAAGGTGGCGGCGATGGCGAGATAGGGGTTCGCGTCGGCCCCGGCGACGCGGTTTTCCACCCGCCGGCCGTCCGGCGGCGCCACCGGCACCCGCAAGCCGGTGGTGCGGTTGTCCCGTCCCCAATGCACATTGATCGGCGCATCGGAATTCGGCACCAGCCGGCGGTAGGAATTGACGTTGGGGGCCAACAACGGCATGGCGTGCGGCAAGTATTTTTGCAGCCCGGCGATAAAGTTCATGAACAACGCCGAATCCGTTCCGTCGGCGTTGGAGAACAGATTGACGCCGGTGTCAGCATCCACCACCGACTGGTGAATATGCATCGCCGATCCCGGTTCGCCCTGCATCGGTTTGGCCATGAAGGTGGCGTAGATGTTATGGCGGATCGCCGCTTCCCGCGCCGTGCGCTTGAACAGAAAGGCTTGGTCGGCCAATTCCAGCGCGTCGCCGTGGTTGAAGTTGATTTCAATCTGCGCCGCCCCGGCTTCATGGGTCAGCATGTCGATGTCGATATTCTGCGCTTCGCAGAAGTCGTAGACGTCTTCAAAAATCGGGTCGAATTCGTTGACCGCGTCGATGCCGAAGGCTTGCCGGCCGCTTTCCTTGCGACCATTGCGCCCCACCGGCGGCGACAGCGGCAGGTCGGGATCTTTGTTGACCTCCACCAAAAAGAACTCCAGCTCCGGCGCCACCACCGGCTTCCAGCCGCGATCCTCGTACAGCTTCAGCACCCGGCGCAGCACGTGCCGCGGCGAAAAATCCACCGGCGAGCCGTCGCGATAGACGCAGTCGGTCAACACCTGGGCGGTCGGTTCGGCGTACCACGGCACGAAACGCACGGTGCTTTCATCCGGCAAGATATAGACGTCGGAGTTTTCATCCGACGTCACGTCTTCATCATCGGGATACTCGCCGGTGACGGTCTGGACGAAAATCGATTCCGGCAAACGCAAACCCCGATCACGCAAAATGCGCAGCAGCTTTTCCGCCGGCACGATCTTGCCACGGGCGATGCCGGACATGTCGGGAACAAGGCATTCCACCTCGGTAATGCGGTTTTGTCTGATAAAATCTTCCAACGCGCCCATTATGCGCTCCATTGATTTCTTAAGCGCCCGGCCGATCCGAACGGCCCGAACCGGCCAGCCCATAACCCATTGACGTGAACTTATTTATATCGTTCGCCAAACGCCGCTGAACAGGGCCGCCATGCGTCCAGTTTGATTGACAGCAGCCCGCGGCGGGCATAGGCGCATAGCATCATGCAAGACCAATTGGCGACGGATTCCTGGTACGTCCGCTCGGCGGCGCCCTTCCCCGCCCTGCCCCGGCTCGATGGGCGGGAGGTAGCGGACGTTTGCGTTATCGGCGCCGGCTACACCGGCCTGTCGGCGGCGCTGGAGTTGGCGGCGCGCGGGTTGTCGGTAGTCGTGCTGGAGGCGGCCAAGGTCGGCCGCGGCGCTTCGGGGCGCAACGGCGGGCAAGTCATCACCGGCTACAACCACCCGATGTCCACCGTCGAGGGACTGGTCAGCCCCGCCGACGCTAAGTCGCTGTGGGAATTGAACTTGGAAGCGACTCGGCTGCTGGCGGAGCGGGTGGAAAAGCACGCCATTCAGTGCGACTTGCGCTGGGGCTGGGCGCACGCCGCCCTCAAGCCCCGCCATCTGCGCGAAGCGGAGGAAGCCGCGGCGGAACTGGCGCGGCTGGGCTACCCCCACGCCCAATTGCTGGACCGCGACGGGATGCGCCAAATTGTTGACAGCCCGGCCTATCTCGGCGGGCTGCTCGACATGGGCAGCGGCCACCTGCACCCGCTGAATTACGCCCTGGGGCTGGGGCGGGCGGCGCTCGACGC
>CALGOL010000374.1 GCA_937960755.1 uncultured Azospirillum sp. | reverse complement strand
CCCCGCAAGGGCGGGCCGGCGCGGTGCGCCCGGCGGAAACCGTCCGCCATGCGCTGGCGCTGACCGTTTAGCGCCGCCCTTCGTTTCCGTTTTTCGCCCTTTCGCTGGGGAGGCCGCCATGTCGCTGCGCGTCGCCGGATCCATCGCCGCCGCCGCTCTCCGCTCCGCCGAAGTCGGCATGGCGGTGGCTTCCGCCAATGTCGCCAACGCCGACACCGATGGTTACACCCGCAAAACCGCCCAGGTCGCCGCCACCGACACCGGGGTCGGATACGCCGGGGTCGGCGTGTCGTCGATCAGCGCGTCGGTAAATCAATATCTGCTGAAATCGCTGGTGAGCCAGCAATCCGCGGTGGGCGAAACGGCGGTCGCCGACGATTATCTCAGCCGTCTGCAAGGGGTTTTGGGCTCGACCGATTCCGACAGCGGCGTTGCGGCGGCGTTCGCCGACGCCGCCGACGCGGCGGCGACCTTCGCCACCTCGCCGGAAAGCCAAAGCGCTCGCGTCGCCGTAACGCAGAACCTGGCGGCGCTGACCGAAAGCCTGCGCACGACCTCGGCCGACATTCAAGATTTGCGCGCCGACGCCGACGCCGACATCGCCGCCACGGTGGACGCCATCAATGAAAGCCTTGAAACGCTAGACGATCTTAATGACCGCATCGTCAAAGGCAAGGCGGCGGGAAACAACGTTTCTGATCTGGAGGATCAGCGCGGCGAGGCGCTGAAAGCGCTGGCGGGGAACATCGACATCCAATACCAGATCGACGACAGCGGCCGGGCGCGGGTATCCACCTCCTCCGGGGCGGCGTTGCTGGACA
Source organism: uncultured Azospirillum sp. (assembly GCA_937960755.1). Lineage (GTDB taxonomy): Bacteria > Pseudomonadota > Alphaproteobacteria > Azospirillales > Azospirillaceae > Azospirillum. The sequence continues at coordinate 3,513 of CALGOL010000374.1, read as the reverse complement.
GTTCGGTTCACGCCCTGTCGTATCAGCCGGCGTCGTCGGTTTCAGAAACCACCACCTTCGCCGCCATCACGCTGAACGGCAAGGACGTCACGGATAAGGTGAAGTCCGGCAAGCTGGCCGGGCTGATCGACCTGCGCGACGAAACCCTTCCCGCCTACCAAGACGAACTCAACCAAATGGCGGCGACGTTCAAGGAGACCTTGAACGACATCCACAACGCCGGAACCGCGATCCCGGCGCCGCAAACCTTGACCGGCTCGACGACGGTGGCGGCGAGCGACGCCTTTTCGGGCTCTGGAACCCTGCGGGTGGCGATCGCCGACGCCGACGGCGCCGCGGTCGAGACGCAGGAGCTCGACTTGTCGGCTTACGCCACGGTGCAGGACGTCGCCGACGCGCTGTCGTCGATGACCAATTTGACCGCGACGGTCGACGCCGACGGCCATCTGGTTCTCGACAGCGGAAACGCCGATTACGGCGTCGCGCTGTCGGGCGGGTCGGTCGGCGCCGACGCCAAGGGCTTTTCCGCCTATTTCGGATTGAACGACCTGATCCAAGGCGACAGCGCCGCCGACATCGCGGTTTCGGCGGCGATTTCCGCCGACAGCGCCCGGCTGGCTGGCGGCGTCTTGTCCGACGCGACGACGCTCGCCGCGGGCGACATCGCCTTGAGCAGCGGCGACGGAACAACGGCGAGCGCCCTGTCGGCCGCGTTCTCGGCGACGCAGTCTTTCGCCGCGGCGGGGGGACTGGGGGCGACGTCGGCGACCTTCGCCGGCTACTGGGGCCAAACGGTGCAGGAAACCGCCACGGCCGCCGACAAGGCGGCGACGGCTGCGACCGACGCCGAAGACTACGCCGACAGCCTGAGCGGTTCGTTCCTGTCGCAAAGCGGCGTCAACATCGATGAAGAGACCGCGGCCATCGCCGCGCTGGAATCCGCCTATCAGGCCGCGGCGCTGGTCCTGCAAACCATGCAGGAGATGTTCGACACCGCCGTCGGCATGGTGAGTTAAGGAGCAGACCCATGGAACGCATCGCCACGTCCAGCCAACAGGATCTGTTGGTCAAGCAGATGCTGCGCGCCCAGTCCGCCGTCGCCGTCGCGCAAACCCAGGCCGCCACCGGCTTGAAATCCGACGACTTCAGCGGCGTCGCCGCCGATTCCGCCCGCATCGTCAATCTGGAGGACGAATACAAACGGCTGGAGCGCTATGTCGATGAAGGCGAAGTGGTGAACGGCCGCATCCAAACCATGTACGACGCGGTTGGCGGCATGGTGGACCTGACCGCCCGGCTGTCGTCGCTGGTCACCTCGCTGCAAGGCGCCGGCGCCGCCCCGGACGGCGTGCAGGAGGAAGCCGCCGGTCTGATGGCGGAATTCGCCGCGCTGCTCAACACCCGCCAGGAAGGGCGCTATCTGTTCGGCGGGGCCCGCACCGACACCGCGCCGGCGAACATCGACGCCGCGGTCTATCCCGCCATCGCCACGGCGCCGAGCGCGGCCGACGTCAGCTATTATCAAGGCGGGGCCGCGGCCGGCTATTTTCAGGCTGCCGACGATCTGGTGATTAATTACAGCGCCACGGCCGACGAAGGGGCGTTTGAACAGGCGCTGCGCGCCTTCAACCTGCTGTCCAACCTGTCGGCCGATCCGTTGGACGTCGACGCGCTGGACGAAGCCTCGCAACTGGCGTCCGACGCCACCGAAGGGCTGGCGGTGATCCAAACCCGGCTGGGGACCGCCTCGGCGACGCTGGAGCGCGTCATCGACCGCCATGTTGAAACCCAACTGACGCTGCAAACCCAAGTGGACGACATGAAGTCGGTGGACCTCGCCGAAGCCGCCGCCCGGCTGTCGGTGCTGGAGACCTCGTTGCAGGCGACCATGAGCCTGATGAAGATTTTGGATGAAAACAGCCTGATGAATTACTTGTGAGGCCGTCAGCTTGTGATGCGCCCATCCACCATGCGGATGCGGCGCGACGCCTGCGCCGCCAATCCCTCGTCGTGGGTCACCACCAGCACGGTGCGGCCTTGACCCGCCAGATCGTGCAGAATGTCGAACACCTGCCGGCCGTTCTTGCTGTCCAGCGCGCCGGTGGGCTCGTCGGCCAGGATGAAGGCGGGATCGTTGGCCAGGGCGCGGGCGATGGCGGCGCGCTGGCGCTGGCCGCCCGACAACTGGTCGGGGCGTTTGCGCGCCTGATCGGCCATGGAAAGCTTGTCCAGCAAGTCCATGCCGCGCTCGCGCATGGCGCTGGTTCCTAAGCGGCCGAGCTTGCGCATCGGCAGCAGCACGTTTTCCAGCACCGTCAATTCCGGCAGCAGGAAATGAAACTGAAAGACGAAACCGAAGCGCTCCAGCCGCAGGCGGGCGCGGGCGTCGCCGTCCAGCGCCGCGGTGGGGCGGCCGTCAATGTGAATTTCGCCGCGGGTCGGGACGTCGAGCAAGCCCAGCAGATAGAGCAACGATGATTTGCCCGACCCCGACGCGCCGGTGACGACGGCGAAATCGCCCGACGACAGGGTGAGGTTGATGTCGGTGACCAGCGTCACCGGCACCGGGCCGGGCAGGTCGCGCCCCAGGCCCAGCGCCGTCAGCGCCGCCGCTTTGATTTCAGGCGAATCGCTCATGACGCCCCGCGGATAATGTCCAAGGGATCGGCGCGCGCCGCCTTGGCCGCCGGCAGCCAGGCGGCGATCATCGAGGTTAAAACGCCGATACCGGCGGCGGCGGCGAACAGCCAAGCCGGCTGGGCGATGCGCAGGGTTTGCGTCGGGTCGCTGGCGCCGGGGGCGGGGATCATGCCCATCAGCTCCGCCAGCCCAATACCCAAAACAAAGCCGGCCAGCGTGCCGGCCATGCTGACCACCAGCCCTTGAAAACCGAAAATCAGCACGATGTCGGCGCGGCCCAGGCCAATGGAGCGCAAAATCGCGATGTCGCGCGACTTTTCCAGCACCACCGTGGTGATGATGTTGAAGATGCCGAAGCTCGCCACCACCAGAATGGCGCTGACGGTGGAAAAGATGATGGCTTTTTGCAGCACGAACACCGCCAGCACCCGTTCGTTGGCCTCCTGCCACGGCACCGCCTTGTAACCCCAGCGCGCCTCCATCGCCGCCGCGGCTTCAACCGCGCCGTCAGCGTCGCGCATTTTGATCTGGATTTCGTTCACCACCCGCGGGCGGTTTTGCAAGGCTTGCTGGCGCGGCAGCGACAGGTAGACCTGACCGCGGTCCACCTGCTCCATTGAACTGCGAAAGCGCCCCACCACCCGCAACCGCGCCGCCTGACCGGACGGCGCCACCGCGGTGATGGTGTCGCCGATGGCGACGTTCATGCGGTCGGCCAGCCGCTCGCCGATGACGACGCCGTCTTTGACCGAGTTAAGCGAATCCAACGATCCCGCCACCATGTCGTCGGCCAGCCGCGACACGCCGATGGCGGAAGCCGGCTCGATGCCGATGCCCGACACAGATCGGAAGAGCGTCGTGTAGGGAAAGAGT
>CALGOL010000373.1 GCA_937960755.1 uncultured Azospirillum sp. | reverse complement strand
GCGACCACCGAGATCTACCCTCTTTCCCTACACGACGCTCTTCCGATCTGCGACGGCGGCGCGGTTGGTGAACACCATCGTCTTGCCGCGGTCGGACATGCGGAAGCCTTGGCCGGCCACTTCGCCTTGCGGCCCCTGGCCGACGATGTAGGAGTCGCCCCAGGCGGTTCCGGCGGCGATGTCGGTGTAGGCTTCCTCGGTGCGGTATTCGGTGCCGTCGTCGCGCAGGATGCGCACGTCGCCCTGAAGCCGCAGGATTTTAGTCTGCCGGTTGTATTCGCCGTCCCGCCCGCGAATCGTCACCCAGGCGCCGCCGATTTCCGTCATTTCCGCTTCCGGCTCGTCAAGGTCGACCAGCCCGGAGGCGGGGTCTTTTTCCTTGGCGCGCTTGGCGGTCAGCGAAAACGGCTGGCCCTTTTCGTCCACCGCGAAATAGCGCGGCTGAAGCAGGTCGGAATCGGTGGGGTTGGCGGCAAGTTTGGGCGGGGTGGTCTCAACGAAGCTGGGCCACGCCGCCACCAGCGCCAGAATGCCTAAAGCGGCCAGCGGCAAGGCGACCTTCGCCAATTGCACCATGCGGCTGTAGCCGGCGCTGATCGGTTTGGCGGCCCGGCGGCGGAACGCGCTTCCGGCTCCGGCGTCGCGCGGCGGAGCCGGACGTTTCGCCTCAAGGCCACGCGGGGGGCCGGGCGGGGCGATCACGCCACCCCGGCGCGCAGACAATCGTGAATATGCACGACGCCCAGCGGCCGCCCCTGATCGACGACAAACAGCGAAGTGATTTGCCGCTTATTCATCTCCCCCAGCGCTTCCGCCGCCAGCGCCTTGGGGCGGATGGTCTTCGGCTGGCGCGACATCAGGCTTTCGGCGCTGGCGCTCATCATCTCATGCGACAAATGACGGCGCAAATCGCCGTCGGTGACGACGCCGGCCAATCTTCCGTCGCTGTCCACCACGCCGACGCAGCCCAGCCGCTTGCCGGTCATCTCCAGGATCACTTCCTGCAACGGCGCGTCCAGCCGGCATAGCGGCATGTCGCCGCCGGCGTGCATGACGTCGGTGACGAGAAGCAGCGATTGGCCCAGCTTGCCGCCGGGGTGGAACTGGCGGAAATCGGCGGCGGTGAAGCCGCGCGCCTCCAGCAAGGCGACGGCCAGCGCGTCGCCCAGCGCCAAGGTCATAGTGGTGGAGGTGGTGGGGGCAAGCCCCAGCGGGCAGGCTTCCGGCGCCGGCGGCAACAGCAGCAGCACGTCGGCCTGATCGGCCAGCGTCGACGGCGCGCGGCGGGTGACGCCGATCAGCGGAATCTCGAATCGCCGCGTATAGGCGATGATGTCCGACAATTCCGCCGTATCGCCGGAATTGGACAAGGCGAGCACCGCGTCGGCTTTGGTCACCATGCCCAAATCGCCGTGGCTGGCTTCCGCCGGGTGAACGAAGAACGACGGCGCGCCGGTGGACGCCAGCGTCGCGGCGATCTTGCGGCCGACGTGGCCGCTCTTGCCCATGCCGGTGACGATGATGCGGCCGCTCACCGCGTGCAGCAGCGACACGGCGCGGTCAAACGAATCGTCAAGCGAATCGGCCAACAGCCGAAGGCCCGCCGCCTCCATGTCCAGCACGCGCCGCGCGCCGGCGCGCAGCGCGGCGAGGTCCAAAGCGGTGGGGGGAGGCGTCATGCGGCGACCGAAACGGGGGGAAGAAAAAAACGGCTGCGGCTCAGTGAGCGAAGATGTCGGGATCTTCCCAACCGCCCAGATCCAGCGCGGCGCGGGCGGGCAGGAAGTCGAAGCAGGCGCGGGCGATGTCGGTGCGCTCTTCCCGCGCCAGCATGACGTCAAGCTTGGCCTTCAGGTCGTGCAAGTATAGCACGTCGGAAGCGGCGTAGGCCTGCTGTTCCGGGCTCAGCGTGTCGGCGCCCCAGTCGGACGATTGCTGCTGCTTGGAAATCTCCACCCCGGCCAATTCGCGGCAGATGTCTTTCAGGCCGTGGCGGTCGGTGAAGGTGCGCACCAGCTTGGACGCGATCTTGGTGCAGTAAACCGGCCGGGTGACGACGCCGAGGTAAGCTTGGAACATCGCCACGTCGAAACGGGCGAAATGGAACAGCTTGGTGGTGGCGGGGTCGGTCAGCAGCTTGCACAGGTTGGGGGCGTCGTAGACCCCGCGCTGGAAGCGCACCAGATGGGCGTCGCCGTCGCCGGCGGAAAGCTGCACCAGGCACAGCCGGTCGCGCACCGGGTTCAAGCCCATGGTTTCGCTGTCGACGGCGATCGCGTGGTCGCGGGCGTTGGCGGCGAGATCCAGACCGTCAGGCAGATCGCCTTCGTGAAAATAAATGGTCATTCGCCGCGCCCTTCCTTGATTTAGGCTCGCCCGCCGCATTGGTCCTTGCGGTTCAGCAGTCCCATCGGGAGAGTTCCCGTTCGGATACGCCGCGCCAAGGAATTCGGCAACAAAAAACGCCGCAGGGCCTGACCGGCGCCGGCAGCGTTGCTGTTCTTTCGCGTTTTCGTCCCCCGCCGATCGGCGTAAGCAACGCTAAAGCTTTGGTGCCCAGGAGAAGACTCGAACTTCCACGACATTTCTGCCACAGGTACCTGAAACCTGCGCGTCTACCAATTCCGCCACCTGGGCTAGGTGTGGGCGGTCTTATATTGACGCCGCCGCCGCCTGTCAATGCGCGTCCGCGCTCGCCTGACGTTTTTTCTTGAGCGCCGTCGGCGGGATTTAGACAACAAAAAACGCCGCGAGGGCTAGCCTGCGACGTTCCTGCTTACCGCTGATTTCTCCTCCTCGCGCCAATTAAGGCGAGAGGTGGTGCCCAGGAGAAGACTCGAACTTCCACGACATTTCTGCCACAGGTACCTGAAACCTGCGCGTCTACCAATTCCGCCACCTGGGCTAGGTGTGAGGCGGGCTTATATGGGGGTGATCGCCGACTGTCAACGGATTTTTTCGCAATCGTCACGCTTTCGTCATCCTTCGCTGCAAGCGGGGCTGGCGAGCGCGCCTCGCTTGGGCTATAAGCAGCGCCGATAACGGTTCAATATTAAGACAAACCGACGGGGGAACTCATCATGTCCGGGCCCATGCAGACCGTCGCCGTGTTCGGCGCCACCGGCTTTATCGGCCGCCACCTGATCCAGCACCTGACCCGCAAGGGCCTGATGGTGCGGGCGGTGACCCGCGTGCCGAACAAGGCGGCGTTCCTGCGCCCGGCCGGCGGCATCGGCCAAGTGACGCCGTGGGCCGGCGACGTCGGCGACGACGCTTCGGTGCGCCGGGCGCTGGCCGGGGTCGACATGGTGGTCAACCTGATCGGTATTTTGTACGAGCGCGGCGCCGCCAGCTTCCAGGCGGTTCACGTCGACGCTCCGGCGCGTTTGGCGCGTCTGGCCGCCGAAGCCGGGGTCAAGCGCTTCGTCCATGTCTCCGCTCTGGGCGCCGACGC
>CALGOL010000372.1 GCA_937960755.1 uncultured Azospirillum sp. | reverse complement strand
AGTTCCGGTGCTGGCGGCGATATCCTGCAACCCGGCCAGTTTCGCCCGCGACGCCCGCACGCTGGCGGCGGCGGGCTGGCGCTTGACCCGCGTCTTGCCGGTGGATCAGTTCTTATGGTCGGCGCATCTGGAGCTGGCGGCGGAGTTCCGTCGCGGCTGACGGGGCTTGGGGTATCGAAATCCGCGGAAAGATTGACTCTTCAACCGTCATTCCCGCGAAGGCGGGAATCCACATTTTCAGATGCTTAGCTGTGGAGGTGGACCCCCGCCTTCGCGGGGGTGACGAGAGAAAAGGAATAAAATCCGTAATTAAGGAAGATTTATCTTATTTCCCGGCTTTCTGCTTGCGCAATTGGGCGTATTTGCGGATCAAGGTTTCGGTTTCCGGCGGCAGCATGCCGAACTGCCCCGTCAGCTTGTCGCCGGCGACGTCGATGACGATCACCGTTACGGCGAAATTGAAGTTAGCGAACTGATCGTCCACCGAAACAATCAACTTGGCGTTCTGGCCCTTAATCAGCGATCCGTCGAAGCCGGTGGCGACGAAGCCGGCCGGGGTGATGGCGCCGAGCGGAAAGCTCTTGCTGTCGATCTGCACCCAGTTATTGGGCGCCTTTGGCGGGCCTTTCTTTTTTGGCGGCGCCTTCTTGACGTTGATCTTCAAAAAATCCAGCATGCCCATGATCCGCCGGCTCCCTCGCCCCTAGCAAAACCCCGACTACGACGAAAGCGCCGCGCGATGACGTCGGTCAAGGTATCGTCATCATCATGGCGCGACAAGGCGAACGGCGCTATAGGGACATATTTACGCAGCAGTTGAGACACATCATGTCGCGTCGTCGCCATCGCCTGGAACCAGACGGCCCGGTTCGACCGGACGAGTTCCAGTTGCAGCCGTTTTTTGACGAAGCGACCTGGAAGCGTGGCGAGGATTATCAGCGTCGCGGCCGCGTCTTCGATCTGGAGATGGAAGACGACGAAATTGGAACTGCCTTGACGGCGGAAGTGCAGGGAACCGCCGGCGCCCGCTATCGCGTCAATGTCGCTTTGATAGCGGTGGGCGGCGAGATCAATCTTTTTTCGGAATGCGATTGCCCGGTGGGCGCGTTGTGTAAACACGCCGTCGCGGCGTTGCTGCAAGCCTTGCGCCGCGGCTGGTTTGATGAAGCCGGCGCGCCGCCGCCCTCGGTCGCCCAGCCGTCGCTGTCG
>CALGOL010000371.1 GCA_937960755.1 uncultured Azospirillum sp. | reverse complement strand
CTTTTCAGATACTTATCCGAATTGCTCTGGACCCCGGCCTTCGCCGGGGTGACGAGAAAAAAGATAGAAAAATCAAAGCCTAAAGAAGATGCATGAATGCCGTAGCCCCCGCCGGGGAGAGGCGCCAGCGCCAAGGAGAGCAGCGCCCATGTCGTCGGCGGCGTCGTCCGAAATATCGTTGCAACGCCGCCTGCGTCGGGCGGAGCGGGCCAAGCGGCTGCGCGCCCTGGGTCTGATCCTCCCCTTGGTCGGCTTCCTGCTGTTCACCTTCATCATCCCCATCGCCGGCATGCTGTGGCGGTCGGTGGAGGATCAAGACGTCGCCGCCGCCCTGCCCCGCACCATGGCGGCGCTGGCGGATTGGGACCGGAAAGCCATACCCGACGAGCCGGCTTTCGCCGCGCTCGCCGATGATTTGATCGAAGCGTACAAGAACCGCTCCGTCGCCAACGCCGCCAAGCGGCTGAATTATGACGTCAACGGCCTGCGCACGGTGCTGACCGCGTCGGCCCGCGCGGTCAAGGCGCCGCCGGCGCCGGGCGAGGCCAAGGCGGCCTTGCTGAAGATCAACCCGGCTTGGGGCGAGTTGTCCACCTGGGTCGCCATTGATCGGGCCCGCGGCCCCGTCACCGACTTTTTCCTGCTGGCCGCCTTGGACTTGAAGCGCGACATGCAAGGCGACGTCGTCGGCGTGCCGGCGGACAACGCCATCTATGTCGACGTGCTGCTGCGCACGCTGACCATCGGTCTTGGCGTCACCGGGCTTTGCGTGTTGCTGGGCTTTCCGGTCGCCTATCTGCTGGCGGCCTTGCCGGCGGGACAAGCGAACATTCTGATGATCTTCGTGCTGCTGCCGTTCTGGACCTCGCTTCTGGTGCGCACCTGCGCCTGGATCGTGCTGCTGCAAGACCAGGGGCTGGTCAACGACGCCTTGCGCTGGGTCGGGCTGGTGGATGAGCCCGTTCGGTTGATCTTCAACCGCACCGGCGTCTTCGTCGCCATGACCCATGTGCTGTTGCCGTTCATGATCCTGCCGCTTTATAGCGTGATGAAGACGATTTCGCCGGCGTACGTGCGGGCGGCCAGTTCCTTGGGCGCGCCGCCCATCGCGGCTTTCGTGCGCATCTACCTGCCCTTGACGCTGCCCGGCGTGGCGGCGGGGGCGTTGCTGGTGTTCATCCTGGCCATCGGCTATTACATCACGCCGGCCCTGGTGGGCGGCGGCGCCGACCAGATGCTGAGCTATTTCATCGCCTTCCTGACCACCGAAACCGTCAATTGGGGGCTGGCCGCGTCGCTGGGCGCGGTGCTGTTGTCGGTGACGCTGGTGTTGGGCGCGGCCTATGGCAAGCTGGCGTACGGCCAGCAAATCACCGGGGGGGTGAAGTGATGAGCGGCGAACACGGCGTACGCACCCTTGAACAACGCATCGCCTGGACCTCCACCCGCTGGGTGACGGGTTTGGTGCTGGTCTTCTTGATGGCGCCGATCCTCGCCATCATGCCGTTGTCGTTCTCCTCCTCCATCTATCTCACCTACCCGCTGCCCGGCCTGTCGTTGCGCTGGTACGAGGAGTTTTTGACCTCGCCGGTATGGATGCGGGCGCTGAAAAACTCGATGATTATCGGCGTCGGCTCGACCTTCTTGTCGATGATCCTCGGCACGCTGGCGGCCTTGGGCCTGAACGCCTGGCAGAGCCGTTTCAAGCCGCTGGTGCTGTCAGTGGTCTTGTCGCCGATGGTGGTGCCGATGGTCATCACCGCGGTGGGCACCTACTTCTTCTTCGCGCCTTTGGGCCTGACCGGCAACTACGCCGGCCTGATCCTGGTGCATACCGCCCTGGCCGCGCCTTTCGTCGTGGTGACGGTGTCGGCGACCTTGCAGGGGTTCGACATGAACCTGATGCGGGCGGCGGCGTCGCTGGGGGCCCCGCCGCATGTGACGTTTTTCCGCGTCGTGCTGCCGTTGATTGCGCCGGGTTTGGCGTCGGGCGCCTTGTTCGCCTTCGGGACATCATTTGACGAGGTGGTGACGGTGCTGTTCCTGGCCGGGCCGGAGCAACGCACCTTGCCGCGGGAAATGTTCTCCGGCATTCGCGAGAACATCAGCCCGACCATCACCGCGGCGGCGGTGATCCTCACCGGCTTTTCCGTGCTGTTCCTGGCGTCGCTGGAATGGCTGCGGCGGCGAAACGAGAAGCTGCAGGGCAAGGCGAAGTAACGGCCCTAGGCGCAAGCACACCGCACTTGGGCGCGCAGCCAGCGATGCGCCGGGTCGGCGTTCATGCGCGGGTGCCAAATCAGCGAAATGGTGATTTCGGCGACGCTAAACGGCAAGGCGACACGGCGCAGGCCATCCCTTAAACCGGCGGTATGCTTCTCCGGCACCGTGGCGACCAGATCGGCGGCGCGCACCAGCGCCAACGCCGCGGAATAGCCGCTGACCGAAACCGCGATATCGCGGCGGGCGCCTAGGCGCTGCAACGCCTCGTCCACCGGACCGCCGCCGCCGGGCAGTCGCGATACGCCGACATGACGGGCGGCGAGATAGCCGGGCAAATCCAACGCATGCACGTCATAAGCGCCGCCGGGTCGAACCACGGCGACAAAGCGGTCGGTGAACAGCGCCTGCGCCCGCAACTCCGGCCCGGCGGCGGGACCGACCACGCCGGTTTCCAGATCAACCGCGCCGTCGCGCAACGGTTTGCTGTCGCGGTCGGCCTTCTGCACGAAACGCAGCCGCACGCCGGGGGCTTCCCGCCCCACACGGTCGATAATCGCCGGTCCGAAGCTTTCAACAAAGCCGTCGCTGACCCGCATGACAAATTCCCGCCGCAGGCTGGCGAGATCAAGCGCCGCCGTCGGTGTTAAGGCAGCCGCCGCCTGCCGCGTCACCCCGCCGACCAGCGCCGCCAATTCCAGCGCGCGGGGCGTCGGGACCAGCCC
>CALGOL010000370.1 GCA_937960755.1 uncultured Azospirillum sp. | reverse complement strand
CGAGATTACAAGGTGACTGGAGTTCAGACGTGTGCTCTTCCGATCTACCGGCGGCAAACCGCGCAGATCGGCGTGCAGCGGCGCGGCGCGCGGATCGCGCGGGTCGGCGTCCCCCAGATACTGCGACCAGTACCAGCGCATGCGCTCGGTGCTGAGGCCGTAACGACCGTCGCCGTGCTCCTTGTGGGATTCCGTTTCAAAATCCGGGGCATACATGCCGTAAAACAGCGCCAGGCCCGACAGTTTACGGCCCGCCGCGGTTTCCGCCACGGCGGCGGACAAGGCGAGGTTGGCCCCGGCGGAATCGCCGCCCAGCGCGATGCGGGTCGGGTCCAGCCCCCGTTCCAGCCCCTCCGCCCGCAGCCACTGCAAAGCCGCCGCGGTTTCCGCCGCCTGAATCGGGAAGCGCTGATCCGGCGCCTTGGAATAGCCGATCCCCACCACCGCGGCGCCCGAACGCAAGGCCAGCAACCGGAACAGCCGTTCATGGGTGTCGATGCTGTTGAGCACGAAACCGCCGCCGTGCAGCCAGACGATGACCGGAACCGCGGCGCCCGTTTTGACCGCCGCCCCCGGATAGACGATACGCACCGGGAAATCCCCCGCCGGTCCGGGCAGCGTCAGGGTTTCCGCCCGGGAAATGCGCGGCAGGCGACCGTTGACGAAGCCATGATAGCGTTCCGCCAGCTTGCGGGCGCGCTCCACCGGCATGGCGGTGGGATCGGCGATCGGCAGCCCTTGGGCCCGCACCGCGGCGATCAGCGCGTTCACTTCCGCGTCGAATGCCGACAGATCGTCGGCTTTTTGCGGCGGAAGAGACGCGACGGCGAGGGAGTGCGACGGCGAAGCGGGCGTGGTCATGGCGTTTCCTCCTTTTATGGGTTCAGCAATGCTGATTAAAGACTATTATGTTCATAGGAAATTAGGAGTCAAGGGGGAGAGTCCTAAAGATGGGGCTTGACAGGGTATTATACATTATCCTATCGGAATAATAGATATTTTATTGCCGCCTGGAGAAGCGCCCATGGACGCACAAATCGACAGCGAGTCTCCAGAGGCTGAGTTGAGCGACGGCCCGGACCGTTCCGACATCGCCAGAACCCTGGGCGCCAACTTGCGCCGCTTGCGCACCCGCCGCGGCTTGTCGCTGGAGCGACTGGCGCGGCTGTCCGGCGTCAGCCGCGCCATGCTGGGACAAATCGAACTGGGGCGAAGCGTGCCGACCATTCTGTTGCTTGACAAGGTCGCAAAGGCGTTGGAAGCGCCGTTGACTGCGTTCGTCGGCGGCGCCGGCCGACCGGCGGTCTATGTGCTGCGGCGCGAGCAAACTCGGCTCAGCGTATCCCCCGACGGTGGTCTCCGGGCGCGCAATCTTGATCCGCCCGACATTCCGGCCACCGTACATTTTGAAGAGTTGCGGTTGCGGCCGGGGGCGGAAGACCGCCGTGTCGGCGCGCCGCCCGAAACTATGCGCCGTCTTGCGCTGGTCAGCGGCGATGTGGAAGTCAGCGTGGCGAGTGAAACATTTCGCTTGCGCGAAGGCGACGCCGCGGTTTTTGACGCCGAACGGGGTTGGGTCGTCCGTAATATCGGACGGATGGAGGCTTTGTTATACGCCGTTACAACGGACGGCGGCCCCGGCAGTAAAAACACGTCATAATCCTATACAAATCATAGAAATAGAATGAAATTCCGATAACGTTTCCGCATCCGGCATAACAGATATCCGTTCAATTTCTGAGATTAAAAATCGAGTTATTATGTAATCATCGTTGAGTTTTTTCAGGTCGGGAATATCTTCGCCTTTACCGCCGATGCGAAATGAAATGCGCATCCGACGGCGCATCGGCGAAATGTTTATTGCATTCGCTTTGGCAAAATCTCGCTATTGACGCTTGGAGCTGAAATGTCCGAAGAACCGGTCGCCCCGACGGCGCTCGGCGATGTCGCTGCGCGGCAACTCGCCAACGCCACCAAAACCGCCCCGCAAATGGGGGCCATCACCCCGCGATGGTTGGTGCATTGCCTGGAATGGCAGCCGGTCGAAGCCGGCATATTCCGCCTGAACAAGGTGAAGGACGCAACGGCCGTCACCGTCGATTGCTCAGGCCGCGACGAACGGGAACTGCCGCAAACCTTCGTCGATTACGAGGAAAACCCGCGCGAATACATGCTGAGCGCAGTCAACACCGTGGTGGACATCCACACCCGCGTGTCCGACCTCTACAGCACGCCGCATAACCAAATCGCCGAACAGCTCCGACTGACGATTGAGGCGATCAAGGAGCGGCAGGAAAGCGAACTCATCAACAACCCGGAATACGGGCTGTTGAGCAACGTCGCCCCCGATTTCCGCCTGACGACGCGCGGCGGTCGTCCGACCCCGGACGATCTCGACGATCTGCTGGCCAAGGTGTGGAAGCAGCCGGCGTTCTTCTTGACCCACCCGCTGGCCATCGCCGCCTTCGGTCGCGAATGCACCCGTCGCGGCGTGCCGCCGCCCACCGTGTCGCTGTTCGGGGCGCAGTTCCTCACCTGGCGCGGCGTGCCGCTGATCCCCTCGGACAAGGTGAAGATCGAGAACGGCAAGACCAAGATCCTGCTGCTGCGCACCGGTCAGGCGCGTCAGGGCGTCATCGGTCTTTATCAGCCCAACCTGCCGGGGGAACAGAGCCTCGGCCTGTCGGTGCGCTTCATGGGCATCAACCACAAGGCTATCGCTTCATATCTGGTGTCGCTCTATTGCTCGCTGGCGGTGCTGACCGACGATGCGTTGGGGGTGCTGGAAGGCGTCGAAGTGGACAAGTATCATGTCTACAACTACGGCTGATCTCGGGTCCGTGGGCGCGGCGGCGTCGCCTTTCGACGTCGCTGAACTGACCCGGCTGGCGAGCGAGATGTTCCGCGCCTTGCCGGGCGCCGGTGTCGGCGGGATTTCGCCGCCC
>CALGOL010000369.1 GCA_937960755.1 uncultured Azospirillum sp. | reverse complement strand
CGACCACCGAGATCTACACTCTTTCCCTACACGACGCTCTTCCGATCTGGTCGCTATCGCTTCGATGCCGGCCGCGCCGGCCTACGCCGCGGCGCCGACGGCGCCCTTGCTGTAATCAGCAGCATTCAGCGCGCCAGCGCCAGCAGCCCATCCACGTCCAGCACCGCTTCCAAGCTTGCCGCCAGCGTGTCGAGAATATCGTCCACCGTGCGTTCGTAATTCAGCGCCGCCGCGGCCTCCGGCGCCCCCAGACGGCGCAGGTATTCCCGGCGAAAAACGTCGTCGGCGAACAGCCCATGCAGATAGCAGCCGGCGACCAGACCATTCGCCGAGCCCGCGCCGTCGTCTCGTCCGTCGTCCAAGCGCAGCATCGGCCGCGCCGCCGCGTCCGGCCCGGTTGTTCGGCCGATGTGCATTTCATAGCCCGCCGTGCGCCGGCCTGTCTCCCGCTCCATCCCGGCGGCGGGGGTGAGGATTTTATCGCCGGCCAGCACGGTTTCCACATCCAGCAGGCCAAGCCCCGCCGCTTCCCCCGCCGGGCCTTCGACGCCGCCGGGGTCGGCCAGCTTGCGGCCCAGCATCTGATAGCCGCCGCACACCCCCAAGACCCGGCCGCCGCGCCGGACGTGGGACAGAATATCGACGTCCCAGCCTTGCGCCCGCAGAAACGCCAAATCCGCCAAGGTCGCCTTGGTCCCCGGCAGAATGATGAGATCGGCGTCGGCGGGGATGACGCGACCGGGGGGGATCATCTCCAGCGCCACGCCGGGCTCCAGCTTCAACGGATCGAAGTCGTCGAAATTGGCGATGCGCGACAGCATCGGCACGGCGATGCGCACGGCGCCCGCCGCCTTGTCGCGGGCGCGCTCCAGCACCACCGCGTCTTCCGCCGGCAGGCGCGCCACTTCCGGCAACCACGGCACGACGCCGAAGGAGCGCCAGCCGGTGCGCGCCTCGATGAAGCGCAAGCCGTCGTCGAACAGGCTGACGTCGCCGCGGAACTTGTTGATGATGAAGCCTTCGATCATCGCCCGGTCGGCGTCGTCGATCACCGCATGCGTGCCGGCCAGCGCGGCGATGACGCCGCCGCGATCGATGTCGCCCACCAAGACGACCGGAACGTCGGCGGCGCGCGCAAAACCCATGTTGGCGATGTCGCCGGCGCGCAAATTCACCTCCGCCGGGCTGCCCGCCCCTTCGACGATGACCAGATCGACGCCGTCGGTCAGCCGGCCCCAGCTTTCCAGCACCGCCCCCAGCAACTCCCCTTTGCGCCGCTGATAGGGGGCCGCGCGGGCCTCGCCCACCACTTTGCCATGCACCACCAGTTGCGCGCCCTTGTCCGATTGCGGCTTGAGCAGCACCGGGTTCATATCGACGGTGGGCGCGGCGCGGCAGGCGCGGGCCTGAAGCGCCTGGGCGCGGCCGATTTCGCCGCCGTCCGTCGTCACCGCCGCATTGTTGGACATGTTCTGCGGCTTGAACGGCCGCACCGAAAGCCCGCGGTTGGCGGCGGCGCGGCATAACCCGGCCGCCAGCGCCGACTTGCCGACGTCCGAGCCGGTTCCCTGCAACATCAACGCTTTGGCCGCCATGTGTTTTTTCGCCTTTGTCGCCGCGCGGAAGGATGCGAACCTAGCATAAGCGCCACGCTGGCGCGCCATCCTTGGAATCTTGGTCGAAACCCCGCATGCCCCGCGTTCTGGCCCGCTCGCCGCTGTTCCACCGCTTGTTTTCGACGCTGCTGCTGCTGGTGGGGGTGTTTTCCTCCGCCTCTTACCTGCTGTCCGTGCCGCTGGTGGAGGAAAAGGCTTATGAGATCGAACTCGACGCCGGCCGGACCATCCTCGACAACGTCTATGAGATGGCGAAGACCATCCGCGGCGGATTGGACGAGCAGCGCGCCGCCACGGTGGACGCCTTTCAGTCGGAAATGCGCCTGACGGTGACGCTGGCGGTCAATTACATTGATTACGTCTTCAACCGCATGACCAGTGGCGAAATCACCGCCGACGAAGCGCAGCGGCTGGTTTTCGATGGGCTGAAAACCTTCAGATCCGACGTCGACAGCTATGTTTGGCTGACCAGCTACGATTCGCTGCTGGTGTCGCACCCCGACCCCAGCTTCGACGGCCGCAACGCCGCCGGCATGCGGGACGAGCACGGCCGCTTCATCTTGCCGACGCTGATTGAGCGCGCCAAGCGCGAGGGCCAGGGCTATCACGTCTACCCGTGGCGCCGGCCGGGGTCGGACGATCCGCCGATCTTGAAAATGTCCTATTTCCGCGATCTGCCGCAATACGGGCTGGTGATCGGCGCCGGGGCCTATGTCGCCGACATTGACGCGGCGGTGGAAAAGCGCAAGGCCCAGGCGGTGGAGGAGCTGCGCCAAGCCTTGCGCAATATCCGCATCGCCCGCACCGGCTACGTCTATATCTTCGATTCGTCCCGGCGGATGATTATTCATCCCAACGCCAATATCGAAGGCGCCGCATTCGGCGACCGCAAAAATCTGCGCACCGGGGAATATATCGCCGATGAATTGATCCGCGCCGCCGACCAAGGCGGTTATTTGCGTTATCTGTGGGACAAGCCCGATGACCCCGGCAATTACGCTTATGAAAAGATAAGCTGGGTGCGGCACTTCGACGGTTTCGACTGGTACATCGCGTCGAGCGTTTATGAAGACGAGTTGCGCTCGTCCTCCGACGTCTTGGGCCGCCGGCTGTTCGCCGCCGCCGTCGCCGCCATGCTGCTGGGCGCGGTCTTGAGCTATTTCGGCGCAAGGCGGGTGGTGGAGCCGCTGCGCCGGCTGGCCGACGCCGCCGCCCGCGTGCGGGCTGGCGATCTCGAC
>CALGOL010000368.1 GCA_937960755.1 uncultured Azospirillum sp. | reverse complement strand
ATCTAGGCCCCGGGGCCGGCGGCGATGTCGGGCCGGGCGGCCAGCCACGCCAACGGCTCGCGCCACACCAGTTTTCCGCCGCTGATGTCAGCGGACGGTTCGCGTTTAACGAACGCCAAATCCAGCTCGCCGGTTGAGAAACGGTCAAGCAGGTGAAGCGACAGGTCGCAGACCACTTCCAGCGCGATTTGCGGGTTCGCCGCGGCGAAGCCCGCCAGCAGGTCGGGCAGGTGGAAGGTGGCGAAATCTTCCGGCGCGCCCAGGCGCACCAGCTCCGCCGTCGTCGGCTGGCCGGCCAGTTCCGCTAATTCGTCTTGCAGCGCCAACAGCCGGCGGGCGGCGTCAAGCAGGCGTTCCCCCGCCGGGGTCGGCAAAATGCGGCGGCGCGAGCGCTGAAATAGCGGCGCGCCTAGTCGCGCCTCCAGCTTGCGCAATTGCAAAGAAACCGCCGGCTGGCTGCGCCCCAGTCGTTCGGCGGCGCGGGAAAAGCTCTGGCACTCCGCCACCGCGACAAACGCGCGCAGTTGGTCGGGGTCGAACGGCGGCCGGGCGTCGGGCAAGACGTCGTGCTCCTTTATTGCGATTTGTTATGAAATGCATTGCGTCTGTTGGAATTTAAATAGCTTCCGCCGGGACGATATGTCGTTCGTGGAAAAAAAATGGCGAGGAGACCACGAGATGAACAGCATAACGCCCGCAGCCGCTCTGCTTGAAGCCGAAGCGCACACCCCGGTGGATACGCCCGTGACGGTGGCGCGCGGCGACGGCGTCGGGCCGGAGATCATGGATGCTTGCCTGGCGGTGCTGGACGCCGGCGGCGCGCGGCTGGCGATTGAAAACATCGATATCGGCGCAGGGGTCTATCTTGCGGGCAACACCGCCGGCATCGGTCCAGAGGCTTGGGAAAGCCTGCGGCGCACCGGCGTGTTCTACAAGGCGCCGATCACCACGCCGTCGGGCGGCGGCTACAAAAGCCTGAACGTCACGGTGCGTAAAACCCTTGGCCTGTTCGCCAACGTGCGGCCGTGCATCGCCTACGCGCCGTTTGCGCCGACGGCGCACCCCGGCATGAACGTGGTGATCGTCCGGGAGAACGAAGAAGATCTCTACGCCGGCATTGAACATCGGCAAACCGACGAAGTGTTCCAATGCCTGAAAATCATCACCCGGCCTGGCTGCGAGCGGATTATTCGCCATGCGTTCGACTACGCCCGGCTGCACCGGCGGCGCAAGGTCACTTGCTTCACCAAAGACAACATCATGAAGCTGACCGATGGTCTGTTTCATCAGGTGTTCGATGAAATCGCCAAGCTGTACCCTGACATCGTCGCCGACCACATGATCGTCGATATCGGCGCCGCCCGGCTGGCGACCCGGCCGGAGGATTTCGATGTCGTCGTCGCCCCCAATCTTTACGGCGACATCGTTTCGGATATCGCCGCCGAAGTGGCCGGGTCGATCGGCATGGCTCCGTCCTACAACTTGGGTCCGCACGGCGCGATGTTTGAAGCGGTGCATGGCTCGGCGCCCGCTTTGGCGGGCCGCGACGTCGCCAATCCCTCGGGCTTGCTGCTGGCGGGGGTGATGATGCTGGCGCACATCGGCCAAGGCGCGGCGGCGGCGCGCATTCATAACGCCTGGTTGAAGACGCTGGAGGACGGCGTCCGCACCCAAGATTTGCAAGGCGGCGGGGGGGCTCGCCCGCCGGTCGGAACGAAGGCTTTCGCAAGAGCGGTTATCGACCGCATCGGCGAGCAGCCGAAAACCCTAAAGCCGGTCGCTTATACCGATCGCGGCGTCGCCGCGGCTATCGCCGCCGAGCCGCAGCGGGGGCGGCCGGCGCGCAAGCAAATCGTCGGGGTCGACGTGTTCGTCCATCGCGCGGGAACGACGCCGGAAAAACTCGCTAACGCGCTGAAATCGGCCTTGGGCGGCGAACTGCCGTTCAGCTTGTCGATGATAACCAACCGCGGGGTGAAGGTGTGGCCGGACGGCTTGCCGGAAACTTTCCTGACCGACCATTGGCGCTGCCGCTTCATGGGGCGGCCGGGCGACGGGGTGAGTAAAACCACGGTCATCGCGTTGTTGTCGCGGCTGGATTTGTTCGGCGTCGATTTCATCAAGACCGAACATCTATGCACCTTCGACGACCGGCCGGGCTTTTCGCTGGGGCAAGGGCAGTAGCGCCATCGCTGTAAACCTGCACGCGCGAAGCGGGGCGCCGGAGGAGCGATCTTCCGGCGCCCGATGCGTTAGGCGGGCTTGCGCGGATACTCAAAGCGCGGCGGCAGTCGGTGCAGCAAGGCGCCCCACAAAGTCAGCGCGACCGCGCCGCCGAGGGAAATCGCCAGTAGTTCGGTCGGCGGCAGGGCGCCGCCCCCCAAAGCCAGCAGCGGTACGGCGCCGGCGGGCGGGTGGGTGAGCCGCATGGCCGCCATCAGCATGATGGCGCAACCAACGGCCAGCCCCGCCGCCCACCATGTCGCCGGCAGCGCGAGCACAGCGACGACGGCCACCACGCCGGCGGTCAGATAACCGCCGATGACGTTGGCGGGCTGCGCCAGCGGGCTGGCCGGCTGGCCGAACACCAGCACCGCCGTGGCGCCAAAGGGGGCCAGCAGCAAAGGCGCGTGGACGGCGTTTCCCAGCCAGCCGACGGCGGAAAGCGCCGCTGCGGCGCCCAGACCGCATTTTATTTGAGAAACCAAGCAATCGTGTCGGGTTTCATGACGCACAAAAAACCGGCGAGGCATGATTACTCCTTAAGCAATCGACGCCGATTTTTTGACCAATTTGCGACAAGAAGGCAAGCCCCTCATAAGGAGGGGCGAGATGCAGTGGGGGCGGGCTGCGGGGCGTTCGTTGTCGCCGCCCGTGTCGCATCGTCGCGGCCCCGCCGTATTTTTTGCATTGCAACATATACAGGCGGCCTATATAGTATCGGCTCGAAAGTAATTTTATTAACAACTGACGACCGCGCGGCCGGCAAGCCGATTCGAGGCGACCATGAACAGGCAGGCGGGGCGGGATGCGCTGAAACGCTTGGAAGAATTGTGGCGACAGAAAGCCGCCGGCCGGCTGATGCCGCAGCGGACGGACTTCGAGTTTCGCGACCTAATGCCCTGGATGGGGCGCATTCGCATCATTAAAGTATCGCCGCAGCCTCCCCGGTTGGAGGTGACGTTGGAGGGGACGGAGATTGTCAACGCAGCCGGCATCGACTTGACCGGCAAGTACTTGGATGTGGTGTACGGCTCCGACCGGCTGAAATTTCTGTTGGATGGGTATGGCCGCGTGCTGGCCGGCGAAGGGCCGGTTTATGAAACCCTGCACCCCAATGGCAGCATCGTCAATTTCGGTGAAATTAACCGTGTGCTGCTGCCTTGCGGAATAGACCAGACGATCCAGCATATTATTTATTGTGAATATGCTTACGATGTTCTGCATTGGGGGGCCACGGTGTTCGCTAACATAGACGATTTGCGCCTATAATCTTTACGCCATCGTTAGGATGATTTTGCCGACATGGGTCGAGGCTTCCATCATCCGTTGCGCGTCGGCGGCCTGGGCGAGCGGGAATGTGGCGTGAACCACCGGACGGAAAGCGCCGGCTTTAATCAGCGGCCAAACGTTCTTCCGCACCGCTTGCGCCAGCCGGGTTTTCTCCGCCACCGAGCGCGCCCGCAAAGTGGACCCGGTCAAGGTCAGCCGCTTGGTCATGACGGGAAACATGTTCAGCGTCGCTTTCGGCCCTTGCAGAAAAGCGATGGAGACATGACGGCCGTCCGGCGCCAGCAAATCGATGTTGCGGGCGATATAGTCGCCGCCCACCATATCGAGGACCACGTCGACGCCGCGCCCGCCGGTGGCGCCCTTGATTTCGGCGACGAAATCCTGAAGCCGGTAGTTGACGCAAAGCGCGGCGCCCAGCCTTTCCACCGCCCGGCATTTGTCGTCGTCGCCGGCGGTGGCGAAGACGCGGGCCCCCAAGGCTTTCGCCAGTTGCACGGCGGTGGAGCCGATGCCGCTCGCCCCGCCGTGGACCAGCAGGCTTTCGTCCGGCTTCAAGGCGCCGCGTTCAAACACGTTGGTCCAGACGGTGAAGACGGTTTCCGGCAGGCCGGCGGCTTCGACCATGCTTAACCCTTCGGGGATGGGCAGAACCTGACCGGCGGGAGCTAGGGCGTATTCAGCGTAGCCGCCGCCCGCCAGCAGGGCGCAAACCTTGTCGCCGACCCGCCAGTCGCCCACGCCTTCGCCTATTGCGACGATCTCGCCTGCGACTTCTAATCCCGGCAGGAGGGAGGCGCCGGGCGGCGGATCGTAGCGCCCCTGGCGTTGCAGCACGTCGGGGCGGTTGACCCCGGCGGCGGCGACCTTAATCAGCACTTCGCCCGGTCCCGGCGTCGGGACGGCGGCTTGGGCGGCACGCAACGCCTCCGGCCCGCCGGGGGCGATGATTTCAACGCAGTTCATCATTTCAACGGTCATGGATCGGCGGGCTCACTTCAACTTGGCGGGCGCGACGGCGGCGTAAGCTTGGGCGATCAAATCGGCCGCCGCCTCGAAGCTGGCGAAGCGGTCGGTGTTGATTGTCAGATCGTAGTGATGGGCGGCGTAAGAGTCGGTGTTGAACACGTCCTTGTGATAGCGGCCGCGCAGCTTGTTGACGTGACGCACCTCCTCCAGCGCCTTATCGCCGCCGCCCAGCCGTTTGGCGCAAACCTCCTCCGACCCCACCACGCGCACCCGCAAGACCCAGGGGCTTTGCAGCACGTAATGGGCGCCGCGGCCGACGATGACGCCGCCGCCGAACGGGATGGCGTTGAGCACGCGGGTCAGCAGCTTTTGGTATTTCGTCAGCGGATCATTCAGGCCAAGCATGACGGCGAATAGAAACAGCCCTTCGCGCGGCGGCACTTTTTCATCCAGGCTGCGCATCAGGCTGGCGTCTTCTTCCGCCCGTTCGACGATGCGGTCGAGGATTTCCTTGTCATAGCACGGCACGCCCAGACGTTTGGCCAGCAGCCGGGCGATTTCCTCGCCGCCGGCGCCGTGGTCGCGGGCGATGGTGACGAGCGGGGGGTGGCGCTCGTCGTCGTGATGGATTATTGGCGTTCCCTGGTCCGTGCGGATGAAGCCGAGCAAGGCGTCGTAAGCGTCGCGGGGCATGGGGCGGCTCCTTCCAAGTTGTTGTCGTTAGGTGGATATTGTACCGCAGAAGGCTTGCGAAAAGCTTGCTGAATGGGCTGGGCTGCTTTCTTGCGGCGTTATGCGGCGGGGGCCTCGCCGCTCGGCGGAGCGGCCTTCGTCTTGTGGCGCAAGAAGCGTTGCTTCATCGCTGTGGCGGCGCGCCAGAACCCTAATTCGGCCCCGTCGATAAAATGCACATGCTGGTCGGCCGACCAGTCGCCGACGCGGCAGGTGATGGTGGCGGCGGCGGATCGGGCCAGCCCATAGCGGATTTCTCCTTGCGCCGCCGCGCGCTCCAGCAGTTTTTCCACGGCGCGGGCCTCGTCTTCGGTGACGTCGAGCACGAAGCGCGGACCGCCCGACGCTTTGCGATAATCGGAGCGTTCGGCCAGCGCGCGGGCGTAGGCGCGGGCGTCGAAGCCGAACAGCGTTCCGCCGAAGCGATGAAGCAGCGCCGCCAGCGTCGCTTGCAGCACCGCCCCCAGCACCCGGCGCAGCCGTTTGCCCGGCGGAACGGCATGCGATTCCAGCCATAAGGCGCGCAGCGACGGCGGCCAGCCCGGCTTGAGCTTGTCGCCGCGCGGCGACAAGGGCGAGGCGGATTCGGTGTCGACGATGGCGTTGATGTCGTTCAGCAGTCGCCGCAAGGCGTCGTCGCCGGCCGTTCCCGTGGCGAGCGGGTCGGCGATGACGCATAAAACCACGCCGCGCGAGGCGGGAACCGGCGTCCAGCGGCACGACAGCGCCTCCAGCCCCGGCAACGGGCCGGGGCGGGGCGGCACCTGCC
>CALGOL010000367.1 GCA_937960755.1 uncultured Azospirillum sp. | reverse complement strand
GCAAGCGCTGTTTCCGGTGACCGACCGGTTGAGCCTGCTCGCCGACGCGGTGCAGGCGGCCGGGCGGGTTCCCTTATCGCTGGCCGGCGTCGGCGCCGATCTATTGACCTTGTCGGCGCACAAGATGCACGGGCCGAAAGGCGCCGGCGCGCTGATCGTCCGCAAGGGCGTCGACGTCGCGCCGCTGATTTTCGGTCATCAGGAACGCAAACGCCGCGGCGGCACGGAAAACGTCCCCGCTTTGGTGGGCTTCGGCGTCGCGGCGCAACTGGCCGCCCAGGCGCTGGCCGCTGGCGAACCGGCGGAAATCGCCGCCTTGCGCGACCGGCTGGAGACGGGAATCAAGGCGCTGTGGCCGATGGCGCAGGTCAACGGCGTCCCCAGCAACGCCCGCGCCGCCGCCCGCCTGCCCAACACCGCCAGCATAACGTTCTACAGCGACGACGGCCGACCGGAAAACGGCGAGGAACTATTGATGCGCCTCGACCGTGCGGGCGTTTGCGTGTCGATGGGGGCGGCGTGCTCCACCGGCGGCAACGAACCGTCGCATGTCTTGACCGCCATGGGGCTGAAAGCGGCGGAAGCCGAGGCCACCTTGCGCTTCTCCCTTGGCCGGGACGCCGGACAGGCCGACGTCGTCCGCGCGCTGGATGCGCTGGCGGCGATCAAAAACCGCGGCAAGGTCGCGGCATGAAATAAAATCCGTGAAACAACAATAACCTTTGAAGACCGCAAAACAGGAGAACCGTTCATGAAGGTCATGATCCGCAAGGTCGGCGAGAAGTACACCATTTACGTCGCCAAGAAAGACCTGGAGGAGGACATCATCGAAATGGAAAAGCCGGGCCTGTGGGGCGGTTGGGCGAAAATCGCCAACGGCTGGACGCTGGAGTTGCCGGACATGCCGGCCGACACCCGTCTCCCCATCACCGTCGAGGCCAAAAAGACCGGCAGCGCCGAGTAAAACAGCAAAGCCCTCTCCCCCCCCCGGGGGCCGGAGGATTGGCGAATCTTGCAACTAATTGATCTCGCTTAACTTTACCACGTCACCCCGGCGCAGGCCGGGGTCCAGAGCAATTCGGACGCCTTGCTGAATAGCCTGGATTCCGGCCTTCGCCGGAATGACAATGAATAAGGTCAAAATCAGGTCAAAGCGCAAGATCCGCCCTTCCGACGCCCCGCTACGGGAGACGACACCAAGGAGACCCCCATGGCCCTCGCCATCGACCGTATCGACGCCATGCTCGCCCGCGCCGCCGAAATCTTCAGCCAAGGCGGCAAGATCGAAGCCGCCGTCGCCGCCGTGAAGGAAATGGTCGATCCCGGCATGACCGTCACCGGAACCCATGCCGACGCCATGGCGGAAGACCCGTTCAAGACGCAAGGGGGCGCCGCCATCTATCTGGTGGACAACGCAAACCATTGTTGGATCATCACCGACAAGCCGGAGTCGGCGCAGGGCGTCGTCGTCGCGATCTGGAGCGAGGAGGACTAAACCCATGACCCAAGCGCAAATCGACGATCCCGCGCTGGAGCTGGAAGGCGACGACGACGGCATGGCCGACGGCATCGACCTGATCGTTCCTGATTTCACCGCCGCCGAAGCCGAAGTGGTGTCGCGGGTGCTGCTGTCCGGGCCGCTCAACGACGGCCGCATGACCGAAGCGTTTGAGACCGCCTTCGCCGCTTATGTCGGCCGACAATACGCCGTGGCGGTGTCCAGCGGCTCCATCGCCATGCTGCTGCTGCTGAAAGCGTACGGCATAGGGCCGGGGGACGACGTGGTTTGCTCGCCCTACGGCTGGCATCAAACGCAGCACGCCGTGGCGTTGGCCGGGGCCAACCCGGTGTTCTGCGACATCGACTATTGGCAGCACACCATCAACCCGGAAAAAGCCGCCGGCCGCATCACCCCGGCGACAAAAGCGATCATCGCCGGCAACGTCAACGGCCACCCCGCCCATTGGGACGAACTGCGGGCGCTCGCCGACGACAAGGGCTTGATTCTAATTGAAGATTCCACCGAAGCCATCGGCAGCCGCTACAAGGGCAAGCTGGTGGGGAATTTCGGCGACGCCGCGGTGTTCGATTTTTCCGAACCGGGGCCGCTGTTGACCGGCGAAGGCGGCATGATCGTCACCGACGACCGCGACCTGGCGCACCAGTTGCGCTATCTGCGCCGCCGCGAGTTTGAACACCGCAACACGGTGGTCATCACCCGCACCGTGCCGTTCAACGTTTCGATGTCCAATCTCAACGCCGCGCTTGGCATGGTGCAGTTGCAGCGCCTGCCGCAAATCCTCGCCCGCCGCCGCCAAGCCGTGGCGTGGTACGACGCCGCCATGCAGTCGTTTGAAGGGGTCAAGCCGCCCTACAAGGGGCCGGGGGCGGAAGAGATTTGCCCGCTGGTCTACGCCGTCCACCTCGGCACCCGCTTCACCGCGTCGGGCCGCCGGTCGGTGATCGAAGATTTGGCGCTGCACGCGGTGGAGGCGTCGGACTACGGCCAACCGCTCTACACCCAGCAATATTATCAGGAACGCGGCGCCAACCGCGCCGACTGCCCGGTGTGCCAGAAGACCGCCGACCGGGCGTTGTCGCTGCCGCTGCATCACAAGATCACCCAAGAAGAAATCAGCTTCGTGGTGGACACGCTGAAAGACGCCACGGTCAACACCGGGGCCGGCGCCGCCATCTACCTTTGATTCGACAGGGAAAAAAGCGCATGACCGAAACCGAAACCCTCAGCCCGCCCGCCCCGGACTCCGTTGCGGTTGACGCCGCCACGGCGATCAAGGCCATCGCCGCCGGGCTGAAGGCGCAGACCGTCGTCCCCTATTTGGGGCCGGGGGCTTTCGACCTGCTGCCGGAAGGAACTTGCCCGATCCCGCGCAATTCCGCCGAACTGGTCAAGGCGCTGAACGCCAAGGTCCCGGCGCCGGGACGCATCCGCAACAGCCTGACCGCGGTGGCGCAGTACATCGAAACCCGCAAGCACCGCAAGACGCTGGAAAAGCTGCTGAACGAGATGTTCCGTCAGGAAGTCCCACCTTCCGCCGCCCATGTCTTCCTCGCCAACCTGCCCAAGCCGCCGCCCTTGATCGTCGACGTGTGGTACGACGACGCGCTGGAAAAGCTGCTGGCGGAAAAGACGGCGGCCTCTTGGGGGCAGATCCAAGGCATTTCCCACCCGCAGAGCAACGGCGAATGGGTGAAATACTACGCCCCTGACGGCGCGCCGCTGGACGGCGCCGCGGCGGACGGCTGGGGAACGACGCTCTACAAACCATGCGGTTCGGTTTCGCCGGCCGGGCATTACCTGATTTCCGATTCCGACTTTGTCGAAATCCTGACGGAAATCGACATTCAGACGCCGATTCCGCCAGTGGTGCAGAACCGCCGCACCGGCCGCAACTTCCTGTTCATCGGCTGCCGGTTTGATGCGGAAATTCAACGCACCTTCGCCCGGCAAATCTCCAAGCGCTCCGCTGACACCCATTGGGCGATCATCGCGGAAGAGCCGTCGAAGAACGAAGCCAAGTTCTTGGAAAAGTACGGGATTCAGCGCGTCGCTCTGCCGTTGCAAGACGCGCTGGCGCAACTGACCGCCGAACTGGCGGGGTGAAATCCGCCCCTTACGTCAATCCGCCGAAAGACTGACCCTTGGGGTCAGTCCGGCGAAGGCGGTGACGCTCAATCGCCGCGCGGGCTTCACCAATCCGCCTAAAGAGCAATCTTTCGGCGGATTGGTATTAGTACTTGCGGATCAAACCCACCAAGCGCCCCTGCACCCGCACCCGGTCGGCGCCGAAAATACGGGTCTCATAAGCCGGGTTGGCCGGCTCCAGCGCAATGGTGTTGCCCTTGCGGCGCAAACGCTTCAGCGTCGCCTCGTTGGCGTCCACCAGGGCGACGACGATGGCCCCGTTGTCCGCCGTGTCGCAGCGCTTAATCACCACCGTGTCGCCGTCGAGGATGCCGGCTTCAACCATCGAGTCGCCCGCCACCTCCAGCGCGTAATGATCGCCGCCCGTCAGCATGGAGGCGGGCACGTCCACCAGATTGGCGTTATCGCGCAAGGCTTCGATCGGCGTGCCGGCGGCGATGCGGCCATACAGCGGCAATTGCACGATTTCCGCCAAGGCGGGGGCCGGCGGCGCTTCGCGGCCCAGCAAAGCGCCGCTGAAATCACCTTTGATGACATTGGGGCGGAATTTGGCGCGCGGCGGCCGGGCGGCAAATTCCGCC
>CALGOL010000366.1 GCA_937960755.1 uncultured Azospirillum sp. | reverse complement strand
ACCGGCCTGCCGACAGGCAAAAACGAATCCTGGCGCTCCACCAGCCTCAGGGCGCTGACCAAGCTGACCTTGACGGCGCAAGCGCCGCACGGCGTCAGCATCGACGCCCTGCCCGCCATACCTTTGGCGCAAGGCCGCGCGCGGGCGCGGCTGGTGCTGGTCAACGGCCGCTATCGCGCCGATCTGTCCGACCTCAACGCTCTGCAAGGCGGTGCAGCAGGCCCCCTAGGCGACGCGCCCGCGGCCGTGTTGCAAGCGCTGACGGCGCAAGACGCGCTAGCGCTGGAGCCGCTGGCGGCGCTCAACGCCGCGGGCGGGCTTGACGGCGCGTACGTCTCGGTTCCGGTCGGCGCCACGGTGGAGGCGCTGATTGAAATCGTCCATGTCGCCGTCAACGGCGAAGGCGCGGCGCCGCTCAGCCAGCCGCGGCTAACCATCAACTTGGACCAGGGCGCTTCGGCGGTCATCGTCGAACATCATGTCGGCGTCGGGATCGGCGCCGCGGTGGTCAACGCCGCCGCCGACATACACTTGGCGCCCGGCGCCCGGTTGCGCCATTACGTCGCCCAGCGGGCGGCGGAAAGCGCTTTTCATTTCTCCGCCGCATCCGTGACGGTGGCGGCGGGTGCTACTTACGACAGCTTTGCTCTTAATCTTGGCGGCAAGCTGGCGCGGCACGAAATCGCCGTACGCTTGGCGGGCGAAGGCGCATCCTGCGTGCTCGACGGCGCGTATATTGTCGATGGCGACCGCCATACCGACACCACCACCCGCATCGACCATTTGTCGCCCGGCGCGACCTCCCGCGAGGTTTACAAGGGCGTGGTGGACGACGGGGCCCAAGCGGTGTTCCAAGGCAAAATCGTCGTCCACAAAGACGCCCAGCGCACCGACGGCCATCAGTTGAACCGCGCCTTGCTCTTGTCGGACAAGGCCGGCGTCGACGCCAAGCCGGAGTTGGAGATCTACGCCGACGACGTCAAATGCAGCCACGGCTGCACGGTGGGCGAGTTGGACGACGCGGCGCTGTTCTTCCTGCGCGCCCGCGGTATTCCGAAGGAAGAAGCCCGCGCCCTGCTGATCGCGGCCTTCCTGCAAGAAGCGGTGGACGACATCGCCGATGAGGACGTGCGCGGCGCCTTCGCCGCGCTGATCGACGCGCGGCTCCACTGTTCGAGCCCGGAGGTCAACCCCAAGGAGTCCGGCCATGCCGCGGGAAATTGACCACATGATCCAGCCTTTCGACGTCGCGGCGGTGCGCGCCGACTTCCCCATCCTCAGCCGGACCGTTCACGCGCGCAAGAACCGGCCGGGCAAGCCGCTGGTGTTCCTCGACAGCGCCGCCAGCGCGCAAAAGCCCAACCAAGTCATTCAGGCGATGGACCGCCTGATGACGGAGGAGTACGCCAACGTACACCGCGGCGTGCATTTCCTGTCGCAGCGCGCCACCGACGCTTTTGAGGCGGCGCGGCGCAAAGTGGCGAAGTTTTTGGGCGCGCCCGGCGAGCAGACCATCGTCTTCACCCGCAACGCGACGGAGGCGATCAATCTGGTCGCCGCCAGCTACGGCCGCAACTTCCTCAAAGCCGGCGACGAAATCCTCGTCACCGAAATGGAGCATCACGCCAATATCGTGCCGTGGCAATTGCTGGGCATGGAAAAGGGCGTCGTCGTCAAGCCGATCCCGATCCATGACGACGGCTCGCTGGACATGGACGCCTACGCCGATCTGTTGACCGACCGGGTCAAATTCGTCGCCGTCACCCATTGCTCCAACGTGCTGGGCACGGTGACGCCGGTGAAGGAAATCGCCCGGCTGGCGCATGAAAAAGGCGTGCCGGTGCTGGCGGACGGCAGTCAGGCGGTGGTGCATGGGCCGGTCGACGTGACCGATCTCGACGTCGATTTCTACGTTTTCACCGGCCACAAGCTCTATGGCCCGACCGGCGTCGGCGTGCTGTACGGCAAGTACGATATGCTGAAGCGCATGCCGCCCTATCAGGGCGGCGGCGAAATGATCCAGGCGGTGTCCTTCGCCGGCACGACGTTCAAGGCCCCGCCCATGCGTTTTGAAGCCGGCACGCCGCCCATCGTCGAAGCGGTCGGCCTTGGCGCCGCCATCGACTATGTTGAAGCGCTGGGCCGCGACGCCATCGCGGCGCACGAACATGATTTGCTGGCGTACGCGACGGATAAGCTGTCCGGGTTGGACGGCGTGCGGCTGTACGGCACGGCGCCCGGCAAAGGGCCGATCCTTTCCTTCACGTTGGAAGGCGTACACCCGCACGACGTCGGCACCATCGTCGACCAGTACGGCGTCGCCGTGCGGGTCGGCCGGCATTGCGCCGAACCGCTGATGGACCGTTTCGGCATATCCGCCACCGTGCGCGCGTCCTTCGCGCTCTACAACACAAGGCAAGAGGCCGACGCGCTGGCGGAATCCTTGCGCGCCGCGAAGGAGTTTTTCGGCTGATGCTCGACGATCTGCGCGACCTCTATCAGGAAGTCATCCTCGACCACGGCAAGAACCCGCGCAATTTCGGCCACGCCGAAGGGGCCAACCGCGAGGCCAAGGGTGAGAACCCGATGTGCGGCGACAAGTTTGTCGTCTCGCTAAAACTGAACGACGACGACGTCGTCGAAAGCTGCGCCTTTTTAGGCAAGGGTTGCGCCATCTCCACCGCCAGCGCCTCGATGATGACGGAAATCGTCAAAGGCCGCACGGCGGAGCAGGCGCGCGCGCTGTTCGCCGCCTTCCACGACCTTTGCACCAAGGATGAAGACGAGCAATCGCCCCATCCCGACGTCGCCGAAGACGACATGGAGCGGCTGATGGTGATGGCCGGCGTGCGGCAATTCCCGGTGCGGGTGAAATGCGCCACTTTGGCGTGGCACGCCATGCGCGCGGCTTTGGACGGCGTTGAGACCGCCTCCAGCGATATCTACTGATAAAGGACTCCTGCCCCATGACCGGAGGCGCCACCCCGATGACAGACTACGCCCCAGACCATGCCGCAAGCCTAGCGCACGCGCACGGCCATGATTGTACGTGCGCCGGCGAACCCAAGCCGACGATGCCGCAGCCGCCGCCCGCTGAAGACATCCGCGCCCAGATGATGGATGACGTGGTGGCGATGCTGAAACGCTGCTACGACCCGGAAATCCCGGTGGACATTTGGGAGCTGGGCCTTATCTATCGCGTCGACATCGACAAGGAATACAACGTCGTGGTCGACATGACGCTGACCAGCCCGGCTTGTCCGGTGGCCGGCGAACTGCCGTTGCAGGTGCAGGACGCCGTTAAAGCGGTGGACATGGTCAATTCCTGCAAGGTCGAATTGGTGTGGGAGCCGCCTTGGACGCCCGAAATGATGTCGGAAGTCGCCAAGGTGCAGTTGGACATGTTTTAAGGAGGGTGCGAGATCATGGCGGCATTGACCCTGACCGACGCGGCGGCCGAGCGCGTGCGCGGCCTGTTGGCGAAAGCGCCGGAGAACACCCTGGGTCTGCGCATCGGCGTCAAGACCAAGGGCTGCTCCGGCCTCAGCTACGACGTGCAGTTCACCAATGAAAAGAAGAAGTTTGACGAGGTGGTGCAAGATAAGGGCGTCACGGTGGTGATCGATTCTTCCGCCGTGATGTTCCTGTTGGGCAGCGAAATGGATTATCAGGACGATCAGTTTCACGCCGGCTTCGTCTTCCGCAATCCCAATGAAAAGGGCCGCTGCGGCTGCGGCGAAAGCTTCCACGTCTAAGCCCCCGCCGTCATGAACTATCGCCACGCCTATCACGCCGGCAATGCGGCGGACGTGCTGAAGCACGCCGTCGTAGCATTGGTCATTGAGCATCTGAAGGCCAAGCCGGCGCCCTTCGCGGTGATCGACGTTCACGCCGGACGCGGCGATTACGACCTGACCGGGATTGAGGCGCGCAAGACCGCGGAAGCGGATGAAGGGGTCGCCGCGCTGTTCGGCAAACCGGCGCCCCATCCGGCGTTCGTCCCCTACCTTGACGCCGTGGCCGGGCTGAACCCGGACGGCGTGTTGCGGCGTTATCCGGGCTCGCCGCGGCTCGCCCGCCTGCTGCTGCGGCCGCAAGACCGGCTGGCGTGCGCCGAACTGCACGAAGAAGAACATTTGGCGCTGAAAGCCGCCTTCGCCGGCGACCCCCAGGTCGCCGTGCATCGTCAAGACGCCTACGCCGGGCTGAAGGCCTTTCTGCCGCCGAAGGAAAAGCGCGCGGTGGTGCTGATCGACCCGCCGTTTGAACAGCCAGACGAGTTTGAGCGCATGGCGGACGGGCTGGAGCGCGCCTATCGCCGCTGTCCCAACGCGATTTACCTGCTATGGCGGCCGATCAAGGAACGGCCGGCGATCTGGCGCTATCAAGAAGCGCTGGCGGCGACGGGCATCCCCCGCATCTTGACGGTGGAGCTCACCGTTCATGACGAAGACACCCACCTGCGGCTGAACGGCTCCGGGTTGGAAATCGTCAATCCGCCGTGGCGGCTGGATGAAACCTTGCGCGAGGCGCTGCCCCTGCTGCGCGCCGCCCTGCCGCACGATGGCGGCGGAACCAAAGTCGCATGGCTGGTCGGCGAAAAGCCGGCGTAAAAACCCGGTAGCCGCCCCCTGAACGAAGGCGCGCGCCGCCGCCATATCCTTGACGTGGACCCGTTCGACAAGAAGGGAGAAGCGTCATGCTGGTGGGCGCGCCAAAGGAAATCAAAAACCATGAGTATCGCGTCGGCCTGACCCCGGCGTCGGTGCGCGAGTTGACCCGTCGCGGCCACCGCGTACTCGTCCAAACCGGGGCGGGCGCCGAAATCGGCTTGGATGACGGGCAATACGTCGCGGCCGGGGCGGAAATCGCCCCCGACGCCGCCGCGGTGTTCGCCGCCGCCGACATGATCGTGAAAGTGAAGGAGCCGCAGCCGCAAGAATGCCGCATGCTGCGCCGCGGCCAAACCCTGTTCACCTACCTGCACCTCGCCCCCGATCCCGAACAGACCGCAGCGCTGATCGACTCTGGCGTCACCGCGGTGGCGTACGAGACCGTCACCGACGCGCGCGGCGGCCTGCCGTTATTGGCCCCGATGAGCGAAGTCGCCGGCCGCATGGCGGTGCAGGCCGGCGCGCATTGCCTGGAAAAAGCCCAAGGCGGGCGCGGCGTGCTGCTGGGCGGCGTGCCGGGCGTGCGTCCGGCTAACGTC
>CALGOL010000365.1 GCA_937960755.1 uncultured Azospirillum sp. | reverse complement strand
CGTCGCCGGCGTAAACGACTTTTCAGCGCAGGCCCCGGCGGCCGGCGGCGGCTTTCAGCAACGACCGACTTTGTGAACAGCGGGCGGCGCGGCGCCTTTCTTTCTTGCATCCCGTCTGCTTACACTTCAAACTTTGGACCGATAAGCCATCCGACGCCGCCGTTTCGCGTTGATTCATAGGGTAAACCAGCATCTTGCATGACGCCGATCCCAACACGATGGAAGCGACGTCCCCGCTAGCGCCCCCGCTCGACGCCGGTTTTGGCGACGCGCGCGACATTGGCTATGGGCCGGCGCCGGTGTTTGACGAGATGGTCAATGGCCAGGGGCGCATGCGCCCGCACTGGCAAACCTTCATGGGTTCACTGGGGCCGCTTGACCCGGAAATGATGTCGGAGCGGTGGGAGGAAGCCCGCCGCTTGCTGCATCAAAACGGCGTCACCTATAATATCTACGGCGATCCGCATGGCATGGAGCGGCCATGGCCCCTAGACATGATGCCGCTCATCATCTCCGCCGAGGACTGGGCGACCCTGTCCGAAGGGCTGGTTCAACGCGCAATGCTGCTGAACGCGGCGCTCGCGGATCTTTACGGACCGCAGACGCTGATTCGCGGCGGCCGCCTGCCGCCGGCCGCACTTTACGCCAATCCAGGCTTTCGCCGCTCGCTGCACGGCGTCAAGGCGCCGGGGGGCGTCTATCTGCATCATTACGCCTGCGACGTCGCCCGCGCGCCGGACGGCTCGTGGCGCGTGCTCAGCGACCGCACCCAGTCGCCCAGCGGCTCCGGCTACGCGCTGGAGAATCGCGCCGTGCTGGCGAAGGTGCTGCCCGACAGCTTCCGCCATTGCCGCACCCGCCGTCTGGCGCCGTTTTTCAACACCTTCAGGGAAACCTTGCAGGGGCTGGCGCTGCGCTCCGACCAGCCGCGGGTGGTGCTGCTGACCCCCGGCCCCTACAACGAAGCCTATTTCGAACACGTCTATCTGGCGCGTTACCTGGGCGTCACGCTGGTGGAAGGCGCCGATTTGACGGTGCGCGACCGTCAGGTGTTCGTCAAAACCCTGTCGGGGCTGGAGCCGGTGGACGTCATCTTGCGGCGGCAGGACGGCGATTTCTGCGATCCCTTGGAGTTGCGCTCCGACAGCTCGTTGGGCGTCGCCGGGCTGGTGCAGGCGGTGCGCGCCGGCACGGTGGCGGTGGCCAACGCCATCGGCGCCGGGCTGATGGAATCCATGTCCTTCACCCCCTATTTGCCGACCATCTGCCGCGATCTGCTGGGCGAAGAACTGAAACTGCCCAACGCGCCGATTTGGTGGTGCGGCGACGAG
Source organism: uncultured Azospirillum sp. (assembly GCA_937960755.1). Lineage (GTDB taxonomy): Bacteria > Pseudomonadota > Alphaproteobacteria > Azospirillales > Azospirillaceae > Azospirillum. The sequence goes on along the minus strand of CALGOL010000365.1, from coordinate 446 downwards.
GACGATTGCCGTTACGTCACCGAGCATCTGGAACGGCTGGTGATTAAGCCCGCCTTCCCCGCCCGCTCGTTCGAGCCGGTGAGCGGCGCCGATCTGACCGGGCCGGAGCGGCGCGCCTTGGTTGACCGCATTCGCCATTCGCCGTGGAATTATGTGGCGCAGGAACGGATTTCGCTTTCCACCGCGCCGGCTTGGCAGGGCGGCCGGCTGGAGGCCCGGCCGATGATGCTGCGCGCGTTCCTCTGCGCCTCCCCCGACGGCGGTTATGTCGCGATGCCGGGCGGCTTGGCGCGCATATCGGTTGACCCCGGTCGTCTGGTCTTCTCCATGCAGCGCGGCGGCGGCAGTAAAGACGCCTGGGTGTTGTCGGAGCGGAACGCCGGCCAGACGACGGGCTTGGAGATCGGAAGAGCACACGTCTGAACTTCAGTCACCTTGTAATCTCG
>CALGOL010000364.1 GCA_937960755.1 uncultured Azospirillum sp. | reverse complement strand
GCCCCAGGGGGGAGGGAGAGAGCTTTAAGTCGCGTCAAGCGATCGCCATGGGGCACTGGCTCTGCGGCTAGTGTAGGCTGCATCAATTATGCTACATTAGGGAGTAAGCTACACTCAAAGAGCTTCGGCCATGAACCAGTATGAACTATTCGCTTTCGTCATCTTGCCGGTTTGCGTCGCGACTCTGGGCTGGGGCGTTGTGCTGTGGCACCGCCATCGGGTGCGGCGGCATCTGGACGACTGATTTCTACTTTTACGACGAGACGGGCCATGGCGATTTTTGAAACATTCTCCAAGCGGCAAAAGCGATTACAAAGCGGCGGGCGGATTGATCCGTATGTTTATGATTCAGCGCCGCAAGAATTACGTGTACAAATAATACATATATTGAATGACACTGTTATGCCATACCGGAAAGGAGAAATTTATCACGGTGATGGCGATTCAAGATCAAATATTTATTGGAATGATATAAAACGTACTTTATGCCGTGAAATTGGAGTATTTAATCTTCAAAATGAAAAAGACTCTGATAATTCAATGCGAGAATTAGAAAAACATTTACTATTATGTGAATTTTCTGATTTTCTCGACGCAGTTGATTATTCATTTTTCCTACTTTCTGATTTTGATAAAGAACCTCTTCATGTTCTGAAAACAGATTTTGGCATACTACGCCAACCCCAAGACGCCATCGACGAACTCAACTACCGCTTCCGGGAGCACGGCGTCGGCTATCAGTTCGTCGGCCATGAACTGGTGCGCGTCGATAATCAGGTGCTGCATGCCGAAGCGGTGGCGCCTGCCCTGACCTTGCTGACCCAACCGGGCTACGAAGGGGCGGAAAACGAGTTTCAGGCCGCCTACAAACATTACCGGGCGGGCGAACATCGCGCCGCCGTGGTCGCCGCCAACAACGCCTTTGAAAGCACGCTCAAGGCCATCTGCGAAAAACGTGGCTGGACGTACGACAAAGGCGCGACCGCCGGTCGATTACTGAAGATCGTACGGGATAACGGGCTTTACCCGGATTATCTCGACAAATCGTTCGAGCAGCTTCTTGCGGTTTTGGGCTCGGGCTTGCCTACAGTGCGCAACCAGGAAGGCGGGCATGGCCAGGGCGCCGAGGTGCGTGAGACCCCGGCGCATGTCGTGGCGCTGGCCTTGCACCTCGCCGCCGCCAAAATTCTCTATCTCGTCGAATGCGAGCGGGCGCTGGGATAACCGCCCCGCCCCACCCCACCCCTTACAGCGCGCGGATTTGCATCTGGATTGGGCCTTCGGCGCGGCCGTGGACGAACTGGTCGACGTACGCATTGCCGGAAGCGTCGATCTCCGACGCATGCCCAGTCCAAATGATCTTGCCCTGATAGATCATCGCCACCCGGTCGGCGATCTTGCGCGCCGAAGCCATGTCGTGGGTGATGGTCACCGCCGTCACGCCCAAATCCTTGACGCACTTGCGAATCAACTCGTTAATCACGTCGGCCATGATCGGGTCGAGGCCGGTGGTCGGCTCGTCGAAAAAGATGATGTCCGGCTCGTCGGCGATGGCGCGGGCCAACGCCACGCGCTTTTGCATACCGCCCGACAGTTCCGCCGGGAACAGCAAGCCCACTTCCGGCGTCAAGCCGACCGCGCCCAGCTTGGCCATGGCGATGTCTTTCGCCTTGGCCCGCGGCATGTGCTCGCCCTGAATCAAGCCGAACGCGACGTTTTCCCACACCGGCAAGCTGTCGAACAGCGCCGAGCCCTGAAACAGCATGCCGAACTTCAGCAGCATGCGCTCGCGGTCGCGGGAAGACAGACGGGTGGTCTCCTCCCCGTCCACCTTGATCGAGCCGCTGTCGGGTTGCAGCAATCCCAGAATGCACTTCAGCAT
>CALGOL010000363.1 GCA_937960755.1 uncultured Azospirillum sp. | reverse complement strand
ATGGGCGCCCGGCGGCGCCCCCCGGCCATGATTACTCCGCCGCCGCCGCAGCGACGCTTGCGCGCGCCAACAGCGAAACGCCGGTCATCTCGGCCGGGACCGGCAGGCCCATCAACTCCAGCAGCGTCGGGGCGACGTCGGCCAGCTTGCCGGGACGCAAGGCGACATTTCCGGCGCCGGCCAGAATCAGCGGCACCTTGTCCAGCGTGTGGGCGGTGTGCGGGCCGTCGGTGTCGGGGTCGCGCATCAACTCGCAATTGCCGTGATCGGCGGTGACGATCAGCACGCCGCCGGCCTTTTCAACCGCCGCCGCCAGCCGACCCAGTCCGGCGTCGACCGCTTGCACCGCTTTGACCGCCGCGCCCAGCATGCCGGTGTGTCCCACCATGTCGGGGTTGGCGTAGTTGATGACCACCAGATCATAAACGCCGCTGTCGATGGCGGCGACCACCTTATCTGTGACCTCAAGCGCCGACATTTCCGGCTGCATGTCGTAGGTGGCGACCTTGGGCGACGGCACGAGAATGCGGTCTTCGCCAGGGTAGACGCGCTCTTCGCCGCCATTAAAGAAGAAGGTGACGTGCGGGTATTTTTCGGTTTCGGCGATGCGCAACTGCTTCAAACCGGCGTCCGACACCACTTCGCCCAGCACGCGGGTCAGGGTCTTGGGCGGGAAAATCGTCTTCAGCCAAGCGTTATGCTTGCTGGAATACTCCACCATGCCCAGCGCCGCGGCGAACTGCGGCAGGCGGTCCCGCGCAAAGCCGTCGAAGGTTGGCGACAGCAGCGCCTCCAGAATTTCCCGCGCCCGGTCGGCGCGGAAGTTGGCCATAATGATGCCGTCGCCGTCCTGCATGCCGGCGTAGTCGCCGATGACGGTGGGCAGGATGAATTCGTCCTGCTTGCCGGCGGCGTAGCTCTGGTCGATGGCCTGAATGGCGTCGGCGGCCCGCACGCCTTCTCCCGACACCATGGCGTCATAGGCCAGCCCGACGCGGTCCCAGCGCTTGTCGCGGTCCATGGCGTAATAACGGCCGATCACCGTGGCGGCGTAGACGCCGGGGGTCTCAAAAACGTCGGCCAGCAGTTCCGCCACTTGATCCTTGGCGCTGTCGGGCGGGACGTCGCGGCCGTCGGTGAACAGGTGCAGCGCCACCGGCACGCCTTCGCTGGCCAGCACCGCGGCCAAAGCGGCGATGTGGTCCTGGTGCGAATGCACGCCGCCGGGGGACGCGAGGCCCATCAGATGCGCCGTGCCGCCGGTCTTCGCCAGCGCCTTGGCGAAATCGGCCAGCGCCGGGCTGCGCTCCAGTTCGCCGGTGGCGACGGCGTGGTCGATCATCACCAGATCCTGCATCACCACCCGGCCGGCGCCCAAATTCATATGGCCGACTTCGGAGTTGCCCATCTGCCCCGCCGGCAGGCCGACATGCTCCTCGCTGGCGTCAAGCAGCGTGGTCGGGCAATCGCGCCACAGCCGGTCCCAATTGGGGGTTTGCGCTTGGGCGATGGCGTTGTCGGCGGTTTCCTCGCGATAGCCCCAGCCGTCCAGAATGCACAAGACGGCGGGACGCGGACGGGCGGCGGAATTGGCGGGCATGGCGTGCTATCCTTGACGAGGCGCAACACTAAATGTCGGACGCCGGAACCTAGTCCCCAAGACCCGATTCGTCAATTTGTCATGAATAATTTTGCGCCCCTTCACAAAACCGCGCCGGGCGAGCTAAACCCGGCTTTTAGCGAATTGATGCAACGAAACGGACGGACGATGATCGGCGTGTTCGATTCCGGCCATGGCGGCTTGACGGTGCTGCGGGCGTTGACGGCGGCGGAGCCGCGGCGGCGTTTCGTCTACCTTGGCGACCACGCCGCGGCGCCCTATGGCCCGCGCAGCGCCGACGACATCTTCGACCTCACCGTCGCGGGGGTGGAACGGCTGTTTGAGCAGGACTGTCGCTTGGTGGTGCTGGCCTGCAACACGGCCTCCGCCGTCGCCCTGCGCCGCATGCAGCAAACCTGGCTGCCGGAACAAGACCGTTGGCGCGGCCGCAACGTGCTGGGCGTGCTGGTCCCGGTGGTGGAGGCGATCACCCGCACGCCCTGGATGGCGGAGCCGCCGGCTCCCGGCCAGGATCACCCGGCGGAGCCCCACACCGTGGCGATTTTCGCCACCGCCGCCACCGTGGAATCCGGCTCCTACCCGCGGGAAATCGCCAAGCGCGCCCCCCATGTCACGGTGCGCCAGCAGGCTTGCCCCGATCTTGTGCCGCTGATTGAAAGCGGCGCCGACGAAGCGGCGTTGCGTCCGGCGGTCAAATCTTACGTTGACGCCTATCGGGCGGCGCACGGCGGCGAAGTTCCCGACGTCGCGGTGCTGGGCTGCACCCATTACCCCTTGGCGGCGCATCTGTTCGCCGAGGCGTTGCCCGACGGCGTCGAAGTGCTGTCGCAGCCCGACCTCACCCGCCGCTCGCTGGAGCATTATTTAGAACGACACCCGGAATTTGAGGCGCTGGGGGCGGCGCCGACCAGCCCGCGTTTCATCACCACCGGCGACGCCGGCAAGGTGGAGCGTCTGGCCCGCCGTTTCTTTGGCGCGTCGGCTGGTTTTAATAAGGCGTAGACCGTTTGGTTTCACTCGATATTGTTCGGTTTGCTAATAAATATAACCCAGTACTCTGCACAGTTAAGCGGCGTTAAACTAAAATGTCACGGTAATGTTATTGATAGAGCTCATTTTCTTGTCTATGCTGCGCCGCACATAGAGACACTTGAGGAGCATGGGCAAAATGTCGGTCATTTCCCCCGTCGCCGCCAGCCTGGAAGGCAAGAAGGGCCTGATCCTGGGCATCGCCAACGATCAGTCCATCGCTTGGGGCTGCGCCAAGGCGTTCCGCGAACTGGGCGCCGAGCTCGCCATCAGCTACCTGAACGAAAAGGCCAAGCCGCACGTCCAGCCGCTGGCCGACGAACTGGGTTGCGAGATCTTCGAGCCGGTGGACGTGCGCGGCGAAGGCGAACTCAAGGCGATGTTCGAAAAGATCGGCGAAAAGTGGGGCAAGCTCGATTTCGTGCTGCACTCCATCGCCTTCGCCCCGCGTGAAGACCTGCACGGCCGCATCACCGACGTTTCCCGCGACGGCTTCATGCAGGCGATGGACGTTTCTTGCCATTCGTTCATCCGCGTCGCGCGCTACGCCGAGCCGCTGATGGAAGCGGCCGGCGGCGGCACGCTCATCACCATGTCGTATTTCGGCGCGGTGCGCGTCATCGACAACTACGGCGTCATGGGGCCGGTTAAAGCGGCGCTTGAATCCGTCACCCGCTACCTCGCCGCCGAACTGGGGCCGAAGCACATCCGCGTTCACGCCGTGTCGCCGGGCCCGATCAAGACCCGCGCCGCGTCGGGCATCAACCGTTTCGACGAGTTGATGGAGCAGGCGGCCGAACGCGCCCCGGTGCATCGCTTGGTGACGATTGAAGAAGTCGGCTACACCACCGCCTTCTTGTGCACCAAGGGCGCCCGCGGCATCACCGGCAACACCATCTATGTCGACGGCGGCTTCTCGATCGTCGGTTAAGCCGTTAAGGGTCTAAGTAGGTTGAGAAAAGGGGGCTTCGGCCCCCTTTTTTTGTTCGTGAGGCCGATAATCCGAATTGCGCTGCGGCATTTCGCCGTCGCCGCGTGCAAGCGGTTTTCAGAACGACGCAATGCGCGCATGCTTGCAACCGTATGGGGGAGGGTCGCAGTCGCCGCAACATGAGCTCGGCGTCGGCGCGGCCCTTTATATCAGTGGAGGCGGCATGACCAAAATCGCGTGGCGGCGGCAGATGAGCGTCGGTCAGCCCACCATCGATGAAGATCATAAGCACCTGATTGGCTATCTGAATGACTTGGGCGATGCTTTGGACGCGCCGAAATTTCCGCCAGTGCGGGTCGCCAAGGTGCTGGCTGCATTGCTGGAATACACCCACGACCATTTTTCTCGCGAAGAAAAGATGATGGTGCAGGCGCGCTATCCTGATTACGACGCGCATGTTTTAAAGCATCGGGAAGCGGTGCGGGTGATCGCCAGCCTCGCCAACTCGTTTTCCAAAGAGCCGACCCGCGTCAACGCTGAACGCTTGTATAATTTCACCGCGGAATGGCTGGTGCGTCACATCATCATGGAAGACAGCAAGCTGGCCCCCTATGTGCGGGGCTTGTGGATTTAAGCTTGGCCCGGCTAAATGCCCCCGTCGCCGCTGCGCCGTCCGGCCGGCGGCCATCTGTCAGGGGGGCGCCGTTCCGTGCCGATTAATATTGCTGATCTGGCCATGCTGGCCGGATTTTTGTTATGCGCCGGTCTTGTCGCCGGGATGATCGCCGGCATGCTGGGCGTCGGCGGCGGCATCGTTATCGTTCCGGTCTTGTCGGCGACGCTGCTGCTGATCGGCACGCCGGAATCCGTCGCGATGCAAGTGGCGGTCGGCACATCGCTGGCGTCGATCATTCCGACGTCAATTTCTTCACTGCGCGCCCACCACAGCCGGGGCGCGGTGGACGCAGACATTCTGAAATCCTGGGGGCCGGCGGTGGCGGTTGGCGTGCTGATGGGCGCCGCCGTGGCGTCGTCGGTCAAGGGGCCGGTGTTGTCGGCGGTGTTCGGCGTGGTGGCGCTCTGCGTCGCCATTCACATGACTGTGGTTTCCGCCGACGTGCGCTTGGCCGATCATCCGCCGCAAGGCTGGCTAAAAAACCTGATCGCCGGCCTGATTGGTCTTATATCCAGCATGATGGGCATCGGCGGCGGCTCGCTGACGGTGCCGGTGCTGACGCTTTCCAACTATCCCATTCGCCGCGCCGTAGGAACCTCGTCCGCTTTGGGATTGGTGATCGCCGTCCCCGGCGCCTTGGGCTTCGTCGTCGGCGGCTGGGGCGCGCAAGGCGTCCCCGACCTTTCGTTGGGCTATGTCAATCTGCTGGGGCTGGCGCTGATCGTGCCGGCGAGCATGTTCACGGCGCCCTTGGGGGCCAAGCTGGCGCATACGGTTCCGCCGGGATTGTTGCGCCGCGCCTTCGCGGTTTTTCTCGGGTTAACCTCAGTAAAAATGCTTTATACTGCGCTGACGTAAGGGGCGCCGGAGTGGGGAAGGGCGATGCAAATGACGTCGAGGCGGGCGTTTTTCATGCCGTTGGCCCTGGCCCCGGCCGCCGCTTGGGCAGTCTGGCGGTTGGGTGCGGCGGAGCCGGAGGCGGTCTCCAGCGCCGACCATGCGGGCGGCCTGCATCTGGGGAACGATCCGGCGGCGGCGCTGTGGCGAGAACTCATGCGCGCCAAGCGCGACGGCGGCGCCATGACCCCGGCGGCCTTTCCTGAAGCAGTGGCGGCGTTGGACGGACGGGAAGTGACGTTGCGCGGCTTTATGGCCCCGTTGCAGGAAGCCGCGGCGCACCGCCGCTTTCTTTTCGCCCCCAATCCGCCGGGCTGCCCCGGCTGCCGGCCGCTGGAAGCGTTTTCGCTGCTGGACGTGCGCGCCGCCGCGGCGCTGCCGATGAGCCAAGGCCCGGTGCTGCT
>CALGOL010000362.1 GCA_937960755.1 uncultured Azospirillum sp. | reverse complement strand
AGGAAAATTTTGTGTGCATTTATCTTAATAAAGTTTAAATTTTTATATATCTCCTGGCGAGCGCCTGTCGTCAAACGGAAGCGGGTCTTTATCCGCCGTTTTCCAGCGCCTCTTTCAGCGCCTCCAACTCCAGCCAGCGTTCTTCGGCGCAAGCCAGTTCGCCTTGCGCCGCCTCCAGCCGCGCCGAGGTTTTGGCGAAGCCGGCGGGGTCGCGGGCGTAGAACCCGGCGTCGGCCATCGCCGCCTCCAGCTTGGCGATTTCCGCCTCCAGCTTGGCGATTTTAGCCGGCAAATCATCCAACTCGCGCTGGTCCTTATAGGACAGCTTGGCGGCCTTTTTCGGCTGGGCGGCGGCCGCCGCGGGTTTAGCCGCTGATTTCGCGGCGGCGGGGGCTTCAGCCGGGGGCGGGCGCTGGCTCAAATAATCGGAATAACCGCCGGCGTATTCGGTCGCCTTGCCGTCGCCTTCCAAAACAATGGTCGACGTCGCCAGCCGGTCGAGGAAGTCGCGGTCATGGCTGACCAGCAACAGCGTGCCGTCGTAATCGCTCAACACTTCCTGCAACAGGTCGAGGGTGTCCATGTCGAGGTCGTTGGTCGGTTCGTCCAGGATCATCACGTTGGACGGCCGGGCGAACAGCCGGGCGAGGATCAGCCGGTTGCGCTCGCCGCCCGACAGCGCCTTGACCGGCGTGTCCAATTGGCGGCTATCGAACAGGAAGTCTTGGATGTAGCCCGCCACATGGCGCGGCTTGCCGCCGACCATGACGCTGTCGCCGCCATAGGGGCAGAGCACTTGGCGGATGGTCTGTTCCGGCGGCAAATCGGCGCGGCGCTGGTCGAACTCGGCGATTTCCAGTTCCGTGCCTTGCCGCACCGCGCCGGAATCCGGTTGCAGCCGGCCGGTGAGGATCTTCAGCAGCGTGGTCTTGCCGGCGCCGTTGGGGCCGATGAAGCCGATGCGGTCGCCGCGCAGGATGCGGGTGGAGAAGTCTTTCAGCACCAAACGCGGGCCGTCCGGCGCCTCAAACGTCTTGGCGAGGTTCTTCGCCTCGATCACCAGCCGGCCGCTTTTTTCCGCTTCGGCGATGGCGAGCTGGGCCTGCTTGCCGCCGGCGATGCGCTGGGCGCGGTCGGCGCGCAGCCCCATCAACGCCCGCACCCGGCCCATATTGCGGGTGCGCCGCGCCGAGATGCCCTCGCGCATCCATTTGGTTTCCCGCGCGATCAGCCGGTCGAGCTTGTGCGACGCCAACTCGTCGGCGGCGAACACCTCGTCGCGCCACGCCTCAAACTCGGAAAAGCCGCGCTCGGTGGCGCGCAGCGCGCCGCGGTCCAGCCAATAGACCCGCTTGGCCAGCCGGTTGAGGAACGCCCGGTCGTGGCTGATGAGCAAAAGCCCGCCGCGGTAGGCCGCCAGATGCTCCTCCAGCCATTGAATGGCCGGCAAGTCCAAGTGGTTGGTGGGTTCGTCCAGCAGCAGCACGTCGGGATCGCCCACCAGGGTGCGGGCGAGGGCGACGCGGCGGCTTTCGCCGCCCGACAGTCCGACCGGCGAACGCTCGCCGTCCACCACCCCCAGCCGGTCGATCACCGCGTCGACCCGGTGCAGCTCGTCATGGTCCCCTGGCGGCAGGCCGGCGGCGACGTAATCATGCACGGTGGCGAAGCCGTTGAAATCCGGCTCTTGCGGCAGATAGGCGACGCGCACGCCGGGCTGGATGAAGCGGGTTCCGCCGTCCGGCTGATTGATGCCGGCGAGGATCTTCATCAAGGTGGACTTGCCCGACCCGTTGCGCCCGACAAGGCAAGCGCGGTCGCCGCGGCTGATCGGCAAATCGACGCCTTCAAACAGCGGGCCGCCGCCGAACGTGACCGAAACGCCTTGCAAAGCCAGAACGGGAACCGGGGGGGCCATGGCGGGGGACTTCCAAAAAACAGATGCGCCGAAAAACGAACGGCGGTTATAGCCTCAAAACAGCATCAGCAACAACGGCGTCAAAATCGCCGTCAGCAGGCCGTTGAACGCCATGCCGATGCCGGAAAACGTGCCGAGCAGCTCGCTGATTTGAAAGGCCCGCGCCGTGCCGATGCCGCCCGCGCCGACGCCGATGGCGAAGCCGCCGGCTCGCTCGTCGCGCACCCCCAGCAGCTTGACCAGCGGCGGGGCCATGATCGCCCCGACCACGCCGGTGGCGATGACGAGCGCGGCGGTGAGCGACGGAATGCCGCCCAACTGTTCGGCCACACCCATGGCGATGGGGGTGGTGACGGACTTGGGCGCGACGGTGGCGATCATTTCGGGGCCGGAGCCCAGCAGCTTGGCGATGCCGGCCGACGCCAGAATGGCGGTGGCGCAGCCGGCGACCAGCGCCGCCGCCATGGGGATCAGCGTGCGGCGCACTTGCGCCAGATTGTCGAACAGCGGAACCGCCAGCGCGACGGTGGCGGGGCCGAGTAGAAAATGCACAAACTGCGCGCCGTCGAAATAGACGCGGTACGGCGTGCCGCTGGCGTAAAGCACGCCGATCAGCAGCGCCACCGCCAGCCCCACCGGGTTGAGCAAAGGGTGATTGCGCCCCCACGCCGACACCCGCTGCGCCAGCAAAAAGGCGGCGATGGTGGCGGTCAGCCACGCCAAGGGGGAAGCCGCGAGATAAACCCAAAGCGCGGAAATGTCGGGCGTCGTCACCGCTCGCCCCCGTTTTCGCGCCGCTCCATGAACGCCAAGGTCCAGCGGAACACCAGCGCCGTGACGATCACCGTAACGGCGGTGGCGAGGAACAACGCCCCGGCCAGCACCGGCCATTCGTCGCGCACCCGGTCCATGTGGACCATGATGCCGACGCCGGCCGGCACGAACAGCAAGGACAGGTTCAATAGCAAATTGCGCGAGACCAGTCGCAAATCGTCCGGCACGGCGCCGCGGATGACGAAAGCGCCAAGCAGCAAGGCCATGCCCGCCACCGGCCCCGGAACGGGAACATGCAGCAGCCGCACCAGCAATTCGCCGACCAATTGGCAAAACAACAGTATGCCGACAGCCCGAACCACGGCGGCGAAATCCTTAAAATTCCTGCAAAACCTTGGGGCTTTTCAGCAGGAGTTTGTCGATCATCTTCAAGATTTCTTCGATCTTGCCGCGGGTGGCGTCCAACTCGTCGGCCATTTTGTCGTCAATGCCGGCTTCAAACAGCATCATGTCGAAGAATTCCAGCGATTTGGTGAAAGAGTCGCGCTCGGCGTTCAGCAAATCGGTGGCCCCAAGGGACGAGGTCAGCGCCAAGGGCGGGTCTTTGATGAACAGGTAGGAAATATCGGTGAAAATCGCCAGCGCGTTCAGCTTTTGCCGCACCGCCCATTGCGCCATGTTGGCCGGCAGTTCGTCCTTGATGTAAGGGATGCGTTCTTCGATGGAGAAGATCAGTCCGACGATGTCGCGATAGCGGTCGCGGATGTCGCGAAACTTGGGAAAGGTCTGCGGCTTGCCGGCGGCGCGCATTTTGCCGAAGGCGGCGATGTCGACTTGCAGCTTGCGCGCCATCTGCTTGACCGTGGTCGCCATGTCAACCATACGCCTTCCCCCCTCGCGGACTTTACTCAGCGCCGGCGCCGCCGATCCGGGCGTACGGACCCCCGCGGCGTATTCCTTGCGCCCGCCCATTGTGCTACGACCGGGCGAAGCGCGAAACAACAATCTTTCGCCTCAACAGCTCTATTGCATTGCAACCCAACCGGACAATCATCGCCATGGAAACCGCACAGCACGACCGCATCGCCCTGCGCCAAGCCCTTGAGCGCTTTCTTGATTGCCCGACGGCGGACAATCTGACGCAGGTGCAAAGCCTCGCCGCCGCTTATCAGACCAAGTGGATTGCCGAACGCGCCGGCGTCGCGCCGGCCGTCGCCGCCGCCGTCAAGGCGCCGACGCCAAGATC
>CALGOL010000361.1 GCA_937960755.1 uncultured Azospirillum sp. | reverse complement strand
CCGCCACGGCGCATATGCGCTTCACCCGCGACACGCTGGCGGACATCAGCGCCGCCGACGAACGCGCCGAAGCGTCGCGCCGCCGCGTCGCCCGTTCGTCGCTGGTGGAGCTGGATTAGCTTTCGTATCAAACGACGGCGACGCCAAGACCGCGGCGCAACCACCCCAGCACGTCCCGCACGCCCATTTCCAGCGACGCCAGCGGCAAGCCGCGGCGGCCCGGCTGTCCGGCGACCTGTTCGGGCAGCGGCGGGACATGGATAAAGGCCATGGGCAAGTATAATCCCTTGGCGTCAATGTAGTGCTGAGCGCGATAGAACAGGTTGTTGCACACGAAGCCGCCGGCATGGTCGGAAAACGTCACCGGCAGGCCCGCTAACGCCAGCACCCGCATCAGTTCCGGTATCGGCAACGAACAACCGTAGGCGGTTGGGCCGCCTGGGATGATTTCCTGATTTTCCCGGATCACGCCGTCGTTATCGGCGGCGGGGGATTCGTCGCGGTTCCAGGCGATGCGCTCAATCAGCAAATAGTCGCTGCTCGCCGCCACACCGAAACAAAGGGCCGCCGCCGGCCGATGGCGCTCCACCAGCTCGGAAAAAGCGTCGCCAGCCGCGGCGTAGCTCACCGGCAGCACGGCGCCGATGACGCCCTGCTCGTCGTTCAGCCGTTGCGCAAGCAGGCCGCTGGGGTTGACGTCCATCTCGCCGAACGGCGCGAAGCCGGTAACCAGTACGCCCCCCGCCGCCATACCGCCGATTCCTCCTCCTTAATCGCGCTCGCCCGATCAGGGGCGCAACAGGCCGATAATGTCCTTCACTTCGGACAAGTTTTTGTCGGCGATAGTTTGCGCGCGCTCGCCGCCGCGACGCAAGATGGCGTCGATTTCCGCTTTGTCCGCCAACAGCTCCTGCATGCGCTTGGTGATCGGGGCGAGGTGGGCGACCGCCGCGTCGACCAAATCCGCCTTGAACTGCGAGAACTGCGCTCCGGCGAAATGCGCCAGCACCGCTTCGCGCTTTTGATCGGTCAAGGCGGCGTAGATGGTCACTAGGTTATCGGCCTCGGGGCGCTTTTCCAGCCCTTCGACGGTTTCCGGCAGCGGTTCCGGGTCGGTCTTCGCCTTGCGGATTTTCTGCGCGATGGCGTCGGCGTCGTCGGTCATGTTGATGCGCGAGTATTCCGATTCGTCGGACTTGCTCATCTTCTTGGAGCCGTCGCGCAGCGACATGACGCGGGTGGCCTCGCCCAGAATCTGCGGCTCGGGCAGCGGGAAAAACTCTTGCCCATGCTGGCGGTTGAAGGCGCCGGCGATATCGCGCGCCAATTCCAGGTGCTGCTTTTGGTCTTCGCCCACCGGAACGTGCGTCGCCTTATAGAGCAGGATATCTGCGGCCATCAGCACGGGATAAGCGTAAAGCCCAAGGTTGGCGTTGTCCTTGTGCTTGCCGGCCTTCTCCTTGAACTGGGTCATGCGGTTGAGCCAGCCCAACGGCGTGTAGCAATTCAAAATCCATCCCAACTCTGAATGGCCCGGAACCACCGACTGGTTAAACAGGATGTTGCGCTCCGGGTCGACGCCGGCGGCGATATAGGCGGCGGCGACCTCGCGGATATTATTGCGCAGGGTTTCCGGCTCTTGCGTCTGGGTCAGCGCGTGCAGATCGACGACGCAGAAAATGCATTCGTACCGATCCTGCAACGCCACCCAATTGCGCAGCGCGCCCAAATAGTTGCCGAGGTGAAGCTGGCGGGTCGGCTGCATGCCGGAAAAGATGCGGTTCACGGTCCAAGGCCCCTTGGCGACGATAGAAAAATCAACGGGCGGAGTTATGGACGCGCGCCGTGCCGCCGGTCAAGCAGACGGATGTCCCGGCTGATCCGCCGCGGCCCGCATGGCGGCGCCC
>CALGOL010000360.1 GCA_937960755.1 uncultured Azospirillum sp. | reverse complement strand
AGCAGCGCCACCGCCGGGGCCGGGCAGATCCCCGCCAATCCCCAGCCGACGCCGAAGAGAACCGCGCCGATCAGCAAACGGGCGTCGATAAGCGTCGAGTTCGGGAATTGCAGCGTCGGGGCGCACAGCCCGCGGCCGCGCCGGCGCGCCAGAAAAAAGCCGACCGCGGCGACCGGAATAGCCCCCGTCATAACAAAGCCCAGCGCCGGATTCCAAGCCCCCAGAGGGTCAAGAAAGCCTAACACCACATCGGGTCGGGCCATGCCCGACAGCATCAAGCCAAGCCCCAGCAGCAGGCCGGAAACGGCGGCGACGATAATGGCCATGACGATCAGCCTCCGACGACGTGACGAACAAAAAACACCGTGGCGGCTGCGGCGGCCATAAAGGTCGCCACCGACGCCAGCGAGCGCAGCGATCCGCGCGCCAACCCGCAAACCCCATGGCCGCTGGTGCAGCCCGAGCCGACCCCAGCGCCGACGCCCACCAGCAAGCCGGCGACCGCCAGGACTGGCGACGCCGCCAAAGGCCCTGTCTCCCAGCCAGCCGGATCAAACAGCGCATAGAGCAACGGCGCCGCCAACAGGCCGGCGATGAAAGCCAGCCGCCAGCCGCGGTCTTCCACGTTCAGGCGGGCCGCCGTCAAGCGCGCGGCGCCGGCGATGACGCCCGACACCCCGGCGACGCGGCCGTTGAACACGGCCAACACCGCAGCGGCTAAACCGATCAGCGCCCCGCCAATCAACGGCGGGCCGAACACCGCCGGGGACAAAATCTGTTGCAGGTCCATGGATGCTCCTTACCGCCGGCGAACCGGTCGACGCTCCCCAATAAATTAGTTTATACTTATATTAAGCGGCCATGAAATTCAAGCCGACGGTTTGGGAGAAAAAATATCGGCGCCATAGCCGGCTACTACCCGCATCATTTTCGTTCGCCCTACAATCTGTTTCGTTAGCAACAATCAACGCCGCACAGGCGGCGCATAAGCGGGAGGACGTCATGGCGCAAAAAAAGGTGCTGCTGCTGGTGGGCGATTACGCCGAAGATTACGAAACCATGGTGCCGTTTCAGACTTTGCTGGCGGTCGGCTGCAAGGTGGACGCGGTTTGCCCCGGCAAGTCGGCGGGAGACAAGGTCGCCACCGCCATTCATGATTTTGAAGGCGACCAGACCTACAGCGAAAAGCGCGGCCACAACTTCGCGCTCAACGCCGATTTTGACGGCGCGTCGGCCGCCGATTACGACGGGCTGGTGATCCCCGGCGGTCGGGCGCCGGAGTATCTGCGGCTCAATCCTGCGGTGCTGGCGCTGGTGCAAGCGTTCGACGCGGCGGGAAAGCCCATCGCCGCGGTGTGTCACGGCGCGCAATTGCTCGCCGCCGCCGGGGTGCTGAAGGGCCGCCGGGTGTCGGCTTATCCCGCCTGCCGGCCGGAAGTGGAACTGGCGGGCGGCGAATACGCCGATATCGCCATCGACGCCGCGACGACCGACGGCCATCTCATCACCGCCCCGGCGTGGCCGGCGCATCCGGCGTGGCTGGGGCAGTTCATGACCGCGCTGGGCGTGCGCATCGAAATGTGACGACGTAAGCGATCCGCACCAAGCGGCGGGCCAAGGCGCTTCGTCCACGCAACGCCTTGGCCCGCAAGCACAAAAAAAGAGCGCCGGTTTTCCGACGCTCTTTCTTTTTATCAACAGAGCCCGGCGGCATGGGCCGCCGCGGCGCCGCTTGGCGCGGAACGCCAACGGTCATAAATCATGACCGTTAGCGTTACTTCCTCCAGGCGGCCATTTTCTTCTTCAGGTTTTCGTCCAGCTTGTCGAGGAACTGACGGGTGGTCATCCACGGCTGCTCCGGCCCGATCAGGATCGCCAAATCCTTGGTCATGGCGCCCTTTTCCACCGTTTCGACACAGACCTTCTCCAGCGTTTCGGCGAAGCGCACCACATCCGGGGTGTCGTCGAACTTGCCGCGGAAGCTCAGACCTTGCGTCCAGGCGAAGATCGAGGCGATCGGGTTGGTGGAGGTTTCCTTGCCCTTCTGGTGTTCACGGTAGTGGCGGGTCACGGTGCCGTGCGCCGCTTCCGCTTCAACCGTCTTGCCGTCCGGGGTGATGAGCACCGAGGTCATCAGACCAAGCGAGCCGAAGCCCTGCGCCACCACGTCCGACTGCACGTCGCCGTCGTAGTTTTTGCACGCCCACAGGAAGCCGCCGTCCCACTTCAGGGCCGAGGCGACCATGTCGTCGATCAAGCGGTGTTCGTACACCAGACCGGCGGCTTGGAACTTTTCCTTGAATTGCTCGTCGTACACCTTTTGGAAGATGTCCTTAAAGCGGCCGTCGTAGGCCTTCAAGATGGTGTTCTTGGTGGACAGGTACACCGGGAAGCGGCGATCCAGACCATAGTGGAAGCAGCTCTGGGCGAAACCTTCGATCGAGTCGTCGAGGTTGTACATGCCCATGGCGACGCCCGACGACGGGAAGTCGAACACGTCGTATTCAATGGCGCGGCCGCCGTCGTACGGCGTCCAGGAAATCTTCAGCTTGCCGGGACCGGGAACGCGGAAATCGGTCGCCTTGTACTGGTCGCCGAAAGCATGGCGGCCGATGACGATCGGCTTGGTCCAGCCCGGCACGTAATGCGGCACGTTGTTGCAGACGATGGGTTCGCGGAACACGGTGCCGCCCAAGATGTTGCGGATGGTGCCGTTGGGCGACTTCCACATCTTGTGCAGGTTGAATTCCTTGACGCGGGCTTCGTCCGGCGTGATGGTGGCGCACTTGACGCCGACGCCGTATTGCTTGATCGCGTTGGCGGATTCGACCGTGACTTGGTCTTCGGTCTTATCGCGGTTTTCGATGCCCAGATCGTAGTACTTAAGATCAATATCCAGATAAGGCAGGATCAGTTTTTCTTTGATGAACTGCCAGATGATCCGGGTCATCTCGTCGCCGTCAAGCTCGACAACCGGCCTCGCCACCTTGATCTTGCTCATAATCGCGTCTTCTCCCCTTTAGAAGGCAGGGTTGGTGTTTGTTATGGCGCCGGGCGCGCCGAACTGAAACGCCAATCATAAACGGGCGCGTCCCGCTGGAACGCTGGTCGGCGCCCTATATAGCACCCTTGTCGGCTACAGCCACTTGCTTTCAACAGGCAAAGCGGTATCACCATTGCTGCTCAAGGCCGCCATCACGCCGTCCACCGCGTCGACGACGCGGATCAGCTCCCGGCATTCCGGCCGGCAAAAGCCGGAATCGACCATGTGGTCGTACAGCTTCAACAGCGGGTCCCAATAGCCGTCGATGTTCACCAGCACGATGGGCTTGCCATGCAGATGAAGCTGCTTCCAGGTCACCACTTCGAAAAATTCGTCCATGGTGCCGAGCCCGCCGGGCAAGACGACAAAACCGTCGGAGCGGTCGACCATCATGCGCTTGCGGGCGTGCATGCTGTCCACAATGTGCAGTTCGGTCAAACCGGCGTGGCCGACCTCGGCGTTTTGCAGATGCTCCGGGATGATCCCCACCACCTTGCCGCCGGCTTTCAGCGCGGAATCGGCGACGACGCCCATCAGGCCGACACGGCCGCCGCCATAGACCACAGTGACGCCGCAATTCGCCAGCATGGTGCCGAGATCATGCGCCGCCGTCTTATAGACGTCGGCCACCCGGCTGGAGGATCCGCAGTATACACACGCTGAAAGAGGAATTTTCATTTCTACGCCTTCTTGACGACGGGCGGATCACGCGAAAGGTCATTGGACGGAGTTCATTAGGTCGGGGGAAGCCCCCCAGCGCCCTGACCCCCGTCAAGGACCCGCCTGTCACGCGACCCTGCGCGCATAATATAACATAAGGACACGCCGATGAGCCGCATTTCCGTTAGTCTCTTTTCCGCCGCCGCCCTCTCGCTTGGGCTCGCCTGCGCCAGCCTGCCCGCGCTGGCGGGCGATATGGACGATAAGATTGAAGCCCGCGAAAAAACCATGAAGGCGCTGGGCGGGGGCATGAAAGCCGCCGCCGATTATATGAAGGGTGAAAAAGAACTCGACGACTTGAAGAAAGCGACCGCCGGGCTGGTCGCCGCCGCCAACCGCAGCGCCGCCGACGTGTTCCCCAAGGGCACCGAGCGCGGCGTCGGCGACAGCCACGCCAAGCAGGAACTCTG
>CALGOL010000359.1 GCA_937960755.1 uncultured Azospirillum sp. | reverse complement strand
ACCGGCGCGCCCCACGTGCCGCCCAACTCCTCCAGGTGGATGCCGCCCGCCACCAGAATGGAGGCCATGCCGGCGGCGTTGGCCCCGGCGACGTCGGTGCGCAAACTGTCGCCCAAGGCCGCCGCCCGCGCCGGATCATTCGCCTCCAGCAACGCCATGCAACGCCGATAAACAGCGGGGAACGGCTTGCCGAACCATGTCGCGGTCCCGCCGTTGGCTTCATAATACTGCGTCAGCGTTCCGGCGCAGATCACCCGCTTCGGCCCCACCATCACCACCAGATCGGGGTTGGCGCACACCATCGGCAGCTTGGCTTTAAGGCAGGCGTCGAGCCGCGGCCTATAGTCGTCCAGCGTCTCGTCGAAATCGTCGATGCCGGTGTTGAGCACGAAGTCGGCGTCTTCCGGGCGGTCTACGACGACGATGTCGAGGCCGAGGTAAACGTCGCGGTCGCGTTCCGGGCCGATATGATAGAGCCGCCGACCCGGCGTCGCCGCCGCCTCTTCCCGCAACGCCTCATAGGTCGCCTCGCCCGAGGTCATGACGTGGTCGTAAGCGTCGCGGGGAATCCCCATGCCTTCCAGCTTGGCGACCACGCCGCCGATGCGCCGCGGCGCGTTGGACAGCAGGCAGGTTTTTTTTCCCGCCTCCCGCAGTCGCGACAGGCAGTCGATCACGTCCGGATAAGGCTTCTCGCCGTCGTGGACCACGCCCCACAGGTCGAGAACAAAGCCGTCGTAGCGGTCGATGACGGCCGACAGGCCGTTGAGGATTTCGATCTTGCTCATGACCCAGGCATTGAGCGCAACGGCGCGGATCTCGCAAGGGGGAAAAAGCCGGGGCGAAAAATTCCGTCAGCGACCCTCTTGATTCCATCCGCCGAATCGCTTAGCTCTTTGGCACTCGCTGGGCTTGAGTGCTAACAGCCCCATCCCGGCGCTGAACATTCCGTTTCGTCACGTCAGATCAAGCCTTTTTGAGGAGGCACACATGAAGTTCCGTCCGCTGCACGACCGCGTCGTCGTCAAGCGCCTGGAATCCGACACCAAGACCAAGGGCGGGATCATCATCCCGGACTCGGCCAAGGAAAAGCCGCAGGAAGGTCAAGTCGTCGCCGTCGGTCCCGGCGCGCGCGATGAAAGCGGCAAGATCGTCGCCCTGGACGTGAAGGCTGGCGACCGCATTCTGTTCGGCAAGTGGTCGGGCACCGAAGTGAAGATCGACGGCGAGGATTTCCTGATTATGAAGGAATCCGACATCATGGGCGTGATCGAAGCCTGATCCCCCTGATCGCCTCTCTTTCTTTTTCCCGATCTCCTTTATCGAAAGACAAGGTAGCGAATCATGGCTGCTAAAGAAGTCAAGTTCGGCGCCACCGCGCGCGAAAAGATGCTGCGCGGCGTCGACATCCTCGCCGACGCGGTGAAGGTCACCCTGGGCCCGAAGGGCCGCAACGTCGTCATCGAAAAGTCGTTCGGCGCGCCGCGCATCACCAAGGACGGCGTCACCGTCGCCAAGGAAATCGAACTGGCCGACAAGTTCGAAAACATGGGCGCCCAGATGGTCCGCGAGGTCGCCTCGAAGACCAATGATCTGGCCGGCGACGGCACCACCACCGCCACCGTGCTGGCCCAGGCCATCGTGCGCGAAGGCGTCAAGGCCGTGGCCGCCGGCATGAACCCGATGGACCTGAAGCGCGGCATCGACGCCGCCGTGGAAGCCGTCGTCGCCGACATCAAGGCCCGCGCCAAGAAGGTCACGACCAACGACGAAATCGCCCAGGTCGGCACCATCTCCGCCAACGGCGAAGCCGAAATCGGCCAGATGATCGCCAAGGCGATGGAAAAGGTCGGCAACGAAGGCGTCATCACGGTGGAAGAGGCCAAGAGCCTGGAAACCGAACTGGACGTCGTCGAAGGCATGCAGTTCGACCGCGGCTACCTGTCGCCGTATTTCATCACCAACCCCGACAAGATGACTGTCGAGTTGGAAAGCCCGTACATCCTGCTGCACGAAAAGAAGCTGTCGGGCCTGCAGGCGCTGCTGCCGGTGCTGGAAGCCGTCGTCCAGTCGAGCCGTCCGCTGCTCATCATCGCTGAAGACGTCGAAGGCGAAGCCCTGGCCACCCTGGTGGTCAACAAGCTGCGCGGCGGCCTGAAGGTCGCGGCCGTCAAGGCGCCGGGCTTCGGCGACCGCCGTAAGGCGATGCTGGAGGACATGGCGATCCTGACCGGCGGTCAGGTCATCTCCGAAGACCTCGGCATCAAGCTGGAAAACGTCACTGTCGACATGCTGGGCACCGCCAAGAAGGTGCAGATCTCGAAAGAGAACACCACCATCGTCGACGGCGCCGGCGCCAAGGCCGACATCGAAGCCCGTTGCGCCCAGATCCGCGCCCAGGCCGAAGAAAGCACCTCCGACTACGACCGTGAAAAGCTGCAAGAACGTCTGGCCAAGCTGGCCGGCGGCGTTGCGGTGATCCGCGTCGGCGGCGCCACTGAAATCGAAGTGAAGGAACGCAAGGACCGCGTTGACGACGCCATGCACGCCACCCGCGCCGCGGTGGAAGAAGGCGTCGTCGCCGGCGGCGGCACTGCGTTGCTGTACGCCACCAAGGCGCTGGCCGCCCTGAAGTACGCCAACGACGAACAGCGCGTCGGCATCGACATCGTGCGCCGCGCTTTGCAGGCCCCGATCCGTCAGATCGCCTACAACGCGGGCGACGACGGCTCGATCGTTGTCGGCAAGCTGCTGGACCAGAACGATACCTCGTTCGGTTACGACGCCCAGACCGGCGCCTTCACCAATCTGGTGACGGCCGGCATCATCGATCCGGTGAAGGTGGTTCGCACCGCCCTGCAGGATGCGGCCTCGGTCGCCGGCCTGCTGATCACCACCGAAGCCATGATCGCCGAAAAGCCGAAGAAGGATGCGGCGCCGGCGATGCCGGGCGGCGGCATGGGCGGCATGGGCGACATGGATTTCTAATCCAGCCGCTTCAAGTCGTTACGGTTACGAAAAAGGCGTCCTCCCGGAAGGGAGGGCGCTTTTTTCTTGGCGTGCGCGGGGGATGCGCTTCCAACATGCATCATAATAATACCGCCCCGCCGAATGACTGACCCTTGGGGTCAGTCCGGCGAAGGCGGCGACGCTCAATCGCCGCGCGGGCTTCACCAATCCGCCTAAAGGTCAATCTTTCGGCGGATTGGTGTAACTGCTCCCCCTTACTCCACCCACCACGCCTCCAAGGGCGGGCCGTAGAGCGGCGTGACGTCGGGGCGGCGCAGCTTGCGCCAATAGGCGATGCGGTCCACCGGGCTGTGAAACAGCGGAACAAAGTAGTATCCCGCCAGCAAGGTGCGGTCGAGCGCGTGGACCGTCGCCGTCAACTGCTCGCGCGTCACGGCGCGCGCCGTCGCCAGCGCCAGCGCGTCCACCACCGGGTCCTTCACCCCCGGCAGATTGCGGCTGCCCTTCGCCCCCGCCGCCGCCGAGCCGTAATAGAACAACTGCTCATTGCCCGGCGACAGGGTGGATTCCCAGCCCCCTAAAGTCATATCGAAGTCGAAATCATTCAGGCGCGCCTGAAACTGCGCGCTGTCGACATTGCGCAGCGAGACCGCCGCCCCTAGCCGGGTCAGCGCGCGGACATACTCCAGCGCCGGCCGCTCATCCCGCGGGTCGTTAATCAGGATCTCAAACGCCATGCGCCGGCCGGCGGCGTCCTCCAGCCGGCCTTGGCTCAGCCGCCAGCCAGCCTCGCCCAAAATCCGCAAGGCTTGGCGCATCGCCGCCCGGCGGTCAGGCGGGTCAATCGCGCCCGCCGGCGGTTCAGTGAACACCTCCGGCGGCAACTGGCGGCGGAAAGGCTCCAGTATTTGCAACTCCGTTCCGGTGGGCGGCGTCTGCGGCGCCGCGAGTTCGGAATTAGGAAAGTAAGACCGGGTGCGCGTCAGTTTGCCGTGCAGATAGCTGCGGCCGATCCAGTCGTGATCCAGCATCAGCGCCAGCGCGCGGCGCACCCGGCGGTCGTTGAACGGCGTTTTGCGGGTGTTGAACACGAAGCCTTGCGCCCGCTGGGTGCGGCGGTGCGGCAGTTCCGCCATGACGATCCGCCCGTCGGCGACCGCCGGGCCGACATAGCCGTCGACCCATAGGCCGGGGTCGGTCTCACGCCGCAAATCTTCGTCGCCGGCCATGAACGCCTCCAGCGCCGCCCGGTCGTCGCGATAGACCGTAAATATCATTTCGTCTACGTTATAAAGCCCGCGCCGCACCGCTAAATCCCGCCCCCAATACTCGGGGACGCGGGCGTAGACGATGCGGCGGCCAGGGTCGACCGCAGCGACGCGATAGGAGCCGGAGCCCAAGGGCGCCCCATCGAGAAAGGTGCGGGTCAGCTCGCGCTCGCCCCACCACGCCTTGGATAGGATCGGCATCAGACCGATAATCAGCGGCATTTCCCGATCAATCACCCCGTCCGGGCCGGGGGCGAAATCGAAACGCACCGAGCGCGGCCCGGTCTGCGCCACTTTTGTTACCTTAGCGTAATAAAGCCGCGTGTTGGGCCGACCCTCGCGCTTCAGCTTGTCCCAGGAGAACAGCACGTCATCCACTGTCACCGGCGTTCCGTCATGCCATTTCGCTTCATCTCGAAGCTTAAATTCGATAGCGGAACGATCTTCGGCCATGTCGGCGCTCTCGGCGATCAGGCCGTAAAGCGAAAACGGCTCGTCGGCCGAGCGCGCCATCAGCGATTCGTATGTCTGCGCCAAGCCGGGGGCGGTGACGCCCTTGACGGTGAAGGGGTTGAGGTTGTCGAACGCCGCCGAGGTGGATAGCCGCAACGTCCCGCCTTTGGGCGCTTCGGGATTGACGTAGGGGAAATGGGTGAAATCGGCGGGCAGCGCCGGGCCGCCATGCATGGCGACGGCGTGCGCCGGTTCCGCCCGGCCGGCGACAGGAAAAAGCGCGGTCCCCGCAATAATCAGTCCAACCGCGCATCGTGCTGCGTTGCAGCGCACAATTCCCTTGGCGACGGCCGCGCCCGCGCCTAAACTCCGCGCCCGCGATCCGGGGGGGGCTCCTTCCGGGCGAGGGCTGAATGCACGGTTCAAAAAGAACCGGCCGGTTGCTTTAAGCGCGGCTGGGAACGTCAAAAAAGGGGATGTGCGCATGGATCTGAGCAAAATTCCGGTCGGCAAGAACCCGCCGTGGGACGTCAACGTCATCATCGAGATCCCGCTGAACGGCGAACCCGTGAAGTATGAGGTGGATAAGGACTCCGGCGCAATGTACGTCGACCGGTTCCTGCACACCGCGATGTACTATCCGTGCAACTACGGCTTCGTTCCGCACACCCTGTCGGGCGACGGCGACCCGGTTGACGTTTGCGTCATCGGCCGTCATGCGGTCATTCCCGGCGCCGTGCTGCGCTCGCGCCCCGTCGGCGTGCTGGTGATGGAAGACGAAGCGGGCATTGACGAAAAGCTGCTGGCGGTGCCGGTGGACAAGCTGCATCCGTTCTACACTGACGTGAAGAACTACACCGATCTGCCGGAAATTCTGGTGGAGAAGGTCGCCCACTTCTTCCAGCACTACAAGGATCTGGAAAAGGGCAAGTGGGTGAAGATTCTGCGTTGGGGCGACGCTGAAGAAGCGGCCAAACTGATCGCGGAAGGCATCGAACGTCTTCAGGCGTCGAAGTAATCAAAACCGTCGGGCGGGGGATGGGCGCGCCAAGCGCCCGTCTCGTCGCCGTCGGTGACGATTGATCCCGCATGAGCGAAAGCGAACTTGTCACCAGCGTCTGCATTCAGGCCCCGCCGTCCAGGGTCTGGTCAGTGCTGACCGACTTCCCCGCCTACGCGGCGTGGAACCCATTTTTAACCAGCGTGCAGGGCGATTTGCGCTTGGGCGCACGGCTGACTATTCGCTTGGCGCCGCCGGGCAAGCCGGCCGTCTCCGTGCGGCCGACCATCACTGCGCTGGAGCCGTGCAAACGCCTCGTTTGGCAAGGCTTTGCGCTCGCCCCCGGCTTTTTTGACGGCGAGCACGGCTTTGAGCTGGAGCCGTTGGGCCAGACGGCTTGCCGACTGACCCATGCTGAACGCTTTTCCGGCGTGCTGGTCGCCGTGGTCGGGCCCTTGCTGCTCGATTCGACGCGGCTGGGCTTCGTCAATATGAACAATGCGTTAAAGCTTAGAGCCGAAAGCGACATTCCGCCGCTGGTATGACCTGTTGCAAAGCAGCATGCGGCGCCGCAGATATGAAGGCGAGGCGCCGATGACAGGCGCCTTCGGCCAGCCGCCGCCGTGACCGCGGCGAAAACGACGGAATCGCACCATGACCGTTCGCAACCTGAACGCCATCTTCAAGCCCGGCTCGATCGCCGTGATCGGGGCCAGCAAGAAACCGCAGTCCATCGGACAAGTGGCGGCGCGCAATCTGTTTCACGCCGGCTTTGACGGGCCGATCATGCCCGTCAATCCCTTGGAGCGCGCGGTCGAAGGCGTTTTGACCTACAAGACTGTCGCCGACTTGCCGTTGTCGCCCGATCTCGCCGTTTATTGCGGCCCCGCCGACCAAGCCGTCGCCACCATCGGCCAGTTGGGCGAAAAGGGCTGCAAGGGCGTCATCATTCTGTCGGGCGGTTTCGACGCCGCCGGGGTGCAAAAGCTGCGCGAAGCGGCGCGGCCATATCTGATGCGGGTGCTTGGCCCCAACAGCCTGGGCGTCATGGCGCCGGGGCGCAATCTCAACGCCTCCATCTGCCACATCGCGCCGAAAAAGGGCGACATCGCCCTGGTGGCGCAATCGTCGATGATGGTGACCTCGGTGGTGGATTGGGCCACCGCCCGCGGCTTCGGCTTCTCGCATCTGGTGTCGCTGGGGGACAAGGCCGACGTCGACCACGGCGACATGCTGGATTACTTGGCCGCCGAACCGATGGTGCGCGCCATCCTGCTGTACATCGAAGGGCTGAGCAACGCCCGCAAGTTCATGTCCGCCGCCCGCACCGCCGCCCGCCAAAAGCCGGTGATCGTGGTCAAGGCCGGCCGCAGCCAGGAAGCGCGGGACGAGGCCGCTTCGCACACCGGCACGCTGGCGGTGTCGGACGCGGTCTATGACGCCGCCTTCGCCCGCGCCGGCATTTTGCGGGTGAACGATCTCGACGAGTTGTTCGACGCGGTGGGCACGCTGTCCACCGGCGTGCCGATCACCGGCGACCGGCTGGCCATCGTCACCAACGGCGGCGGCATCGGCGTCATGGCCACCGACAGCGTCATTCAACTGGGCGGCCGCATGGCGCAGTTCGGCGAGACCACCCAGGCCCGATTGGGCGCGGCGAGCAAGGGAAGCGACGGCCGCC
>CALGOL010000358.1 GCA_937960755.1 uncultured Azospirillum sp. | reverse complement strand
GGCGGCGGCGCTGTTCAGCGTGCGGCGCTCGGTCACCAACCCCTTGCGCCGGTTGGAGGCGCACTTCACCCATGTGGCGCGCGGGGAGTTGTCGCACGTCATCGAGACCCCGGCGGTGGCGGAGTTCCGCCGCGTCGCGTCGCAATTGCGCGCCTTGCGCGCCAATCTCGCTTATGCCGGGCTGGAGCGGCAGGAAAAGGATGAACGGCAGCGCGAAGCGGTGCGCCGCACGCTGCTCGACACCTGCAAAGGCATCGAAGACGATCTGGAAGTGACCTGGGTGGATGTCGAGCGTTCGTCGGAGCGCACCGGCGCCGGCATCGCCCATTTGCTGGAAGTGATTGCGGTGGTGCGCGACAACGCCATGTCGGCGGCGTCGGCGGCGGAGCAAGCCCGCGCCAACGCCTCCTCCGTCGCGGCGGCGACCGAAGAATTGTCGGCGACCGGGGCGGAGATTTCCCGCCAGGCTGCGCGCTCCAGCTCGGTGGCGCGCGAAGCGGTGACCTGCGCAAGAGATGCGGAAACCGCCATCGCCCGCATGGAGACGGCGTCGGCGGAAATCAGCCGCGCCGCCAATCTGATCGCCGGCATCGCCGGTCAAACCAATCTGCTGGCGCTCAACGCCACGATTGAGGCGGCGCGCGCCGGGGACGCTGGCAAAGGCTTTGCGGTGGTTGCGACGGAGGTCAAAAATCTCGCCAACCAAACGGCCCACGCCACCGAAGAAATCAATTCGCTGATCGCGCAGCTTGGCGGCGCCGTGTCGGGCGGCGTGCAGTCGATCCGCTCGGTCATCACCGTCATTGAGCAGATTGAAGAGGCGGCGTCGGCGACGGCCGAAGCGGTGGGCCAGCAATCGGCCGCCAATGCGGAAATCGGTCGCAGCGCCGCCGGCTCGGCGGAAGGGGCCAGTCAAGTTTCCAGCAGCGTGCTGCACATCCGCGAGCAAACCGAGGAAATAACCGGCATCGCCGACGACGTCGGCGACCGGGCGGGGGACACCCAGAAAGTAGTGGCGGAGCTGAAGCATCGTTTGGTGGTTTCGCTGCGCCAGTCCGTCGCCGGCGACCGGCGCAACAGCGACCGCATCCCATGCGAAACCCCGACATTGGTCAACGCCGCCGGCCGGCAGTTGCGCTCCACCATGCTGGACTTGTCGCTCGAAGGTTTTCTGCTGGACGCGGAGGGCTTGGACTGCCTGACCGACGAGCAGAAAATCGAGGTGGAGTTCGGTGAAGCCGGCCGCTTGCCGTGCGTCGTCGCCGGCCGCAGCGATTTGGGCCTGCATTGCTCGTTCGATCATTTGAGCCGGCAGGAGCAGGATCGCTTGGCGGTGGCTTACGCCAATCTGGTCAAGAGCGACGCGCCGTTCATCGAAGCGGCGCAAAAAGCGGCGGTCCGCGCCGGCCAAGCCTTGGAAGCGGCGTTGAAGCGGGGCGAAATCACGGCGGATGAGTTGTTCGCCACCCAGTTGACGCCGATTGACGGCACGACGCCGGAACAATTCATGGCGCCTTGCACGGCGCTGACCGACCGCGTGCTGCCGGAAATTCAAGAAGAAATGCTGGGCTTCGATTCCCGCGTCACCTTCTGCGCCTGCGTCAACACCATCGGTTATCTGCCGACCCACAACAAGAAATACGCCCAGCCGCAGCGGCCGGGGGATACGCTATGGAATACGGCGAACAGCCGTAACCGGCGGGTGTTCAACGACCGCGCCGGCTTGGCCGCCGCGCGCAATTCCCGCAGCTTCCTGCTGCAAGCCTATCAGCGCGACATGGGCGGCGGCCAGTTCGTGCGGTTGAAGGAGGTTGACGCGCCGGTCATGGTGGACGGCAAGCGCTGGGGCTCGCTGCGGCTGGCCTATCGGGCTTAGAACCGGGGCGGCTTACGCCGCCACGGCGCGGGCGGTCTGCATGACGTCGAGCACCGAAGTGATGACGCCGGCGCCGTCCTCCAGCGCCTCCAAAGCCAGCGAGAACTGGTTGGGGGCGGGCAGGTTGAAGACGATGGCGACTTCGCCCGCGTCCATTTCGATGGCGCCGCCAAAGCGACGGGCCAGCGCCCGCATGCGGTGATTGCCGGCGAGGCACAGCATATGCGCTTGCAAGATATTGCGGTTGCGCGCCCAGGTCAGGGCGCGGCGCGCCAGTTGTCCGCCGACGCCGCAGCCTTGCGCGGCGACGTCCACCGACAAGGCGAGTTCGGCGGCGCCCGGCCATAACGCGCGGTCGGTGCAGACTTCCGCGGCGCCGACAAGTCGGCCGTTGTGGAACGCGCCGATCAGCGTGGTGCGCGTCCAGTCAAGCTTGGCGCAGTGGCGGCGGATGGTGGCGTCGGAGACGGTCCCGGCGAAGCGCGCGTAGCGGTCGGCCGGCGACAGGCGCAGCAGATGCTCGGCGTATTGCGGGTGCTCCGTCGGCAGGAGCTTGCGGTAGATCGTCATGGTCCCGTCTCGTGCGTTCAGTTTCTGAAGACACGACTTGGGAGCGTTCCGTTGACCCTAGCGGCGCCGCGATTATCAACCTTCGCGGCGATAGTCGGCGCCGAGACGCCTACTGTTTGGTTAATGTTTTTATAGCGGAAGCGTTTTGTGCATCGCAACATAAAAAGATTATTTCATGACAAGCATGCGCCGTGCGCAGGCGCGCTTTGACCATAGCGATGAAAAGGGTAAGCTTCAGATTATTCGGGGACGCTGGGGCGACGGATTATGAGCATTTGGGGCAAGCTGCTGGGGGGTGCGGCCGGTTTTGCGCTGGGCGGGCCGCTGGGGGCGCTGATTGGGCTCGCCGCCGGCCACGCGGTGGATCATTTCAGCCAGGAATATGTCCGCGAGCCGGAAGGCGACGCCGACGCGACGCAATCCATCGCCTTCACCGTCGGGGTCATCGCGCTATCCGCCAAGATGGCGAAAGCCGACGGGGTGGTGAAGCGCACCGAAATCGACACGTTTCGCCGGCTCTTCCACGTCCCGGAAGATGAAATGGTCAATGTCGGCCGGGTGTTTGATCTGGCGCGCCGCGACGTGGCGGGGTTTGACGCCTACGCCCGGCAAATCGCCGAGCTGTTCGACGACCGCCACGCGGTGCTGGAAGAGTTGCTGGATTCGCTGTTTTTGATCGCCGAGGCCGACGATCATTTGCACCCGCAGGAAGTGGCGTTTCTGCGCGATGTGGCGGCGATCTTCGGCTTTAGCCCTGAAGAGTTTGAGCGCATTCTCGCCAGCCGCCCCGGCCACGCCGACGACCCGGAAATCAATCCGTGGGCGGCCCTGGGGGTGACGCCGGGCGCCGACGAGGCGACGGTCAAGGCGGCCTACCGCAAGCTGTTGCAGGAACATCACCCGGACCGGCTGATGGCGCAGGGTCTGCCGGCGGAGTTCATCGACGTGGCGACGGAAAAGACCGCGGCGATCAACGCCGCTTACGCCCGCATCAAGGCGCTGCGCCGCGCCGCGCCGGCTGTCTGACCGAAGGCGGTTTGACGGCGGCGGCGGTATAAAGCTTGAGCCTGCGCCGGCCGCTTCTATACTGCGGCCGACCATTCCTTTTCCCAGCACAGAGCGAACCAGCCCCATGACCGCCGCTTTTGACGTCACCGGCATCGGCAACGCCATCGTCGATGTCATCGCCCACGCCGACGACGCCTTTCTCGCCGCCAACGGCATTGAAAAGGGCGCGATGACCCTGATTGACACGGATCGGGCGGAAGCGCTTTACGGCCTGATGGGGCCGGGCGTCGAAAGCTCCGGCGGGTCGGCCGGCAACACCATGGCCGGCTTCGCGCTGCTGGGCGGCCGCGGCGCCTACGTCGGCAAGGTGGCCGACGATTTGCTGGGCAAGGTGTTCGCCCACGACATCCGCGCCTCCGGCGTGCATTTCGCCACCGCGCCGCTGGCCGGCGGCGCGCCCACCGCGCGCTGCTTGATTATGGTGACGCCGGACGCTCAGCGCTCGATGAACACCTATCTTGGCGCTTGCGTCGAGCTTGGCCCCAACGATGTGGACGAAGGGCTGATCCGCGATTCCCAGGTGGTCTATCTGGAAGGCTATCTGTTCGACCCGCCGGCGGCGAAGGAGGCGTTCCGCAAGGCCGCCGCCGTCGCCCACGCCGCCGGGCGTCAGGTGTCGCTCAGCCTGTCGGATTCGTTCTGCGTCGGCCGTCACCACGCCGAATTCCGCGATCTGGTGGAAAACCACGTCGACCTGCTGTTCGCCAACGAACATGAGATTTGCGCGTTGTACGAGACGCAAGACTTTGACCAAGCGCTGGCGGCGGTGAAGGGGCTGGGCAAGGCCGCGGCTTTGACCCGGTCGGAGAAGGGCGCCGTCATCGTCGTCAATGGCGAAACCGTCGCCGTGCCGGCCGAACCCGGCGTCAAGGTGGTGGACACCACCGGGGCGGGGGATTTGTACGCCGCCGGCTTCCTTTACGGCTGGACCCGCGGCGCCGCCCCGGCGCTGTGCGGCAAGCTGGGGGCGATTGCGGCGGGCGAGATCATCGCCCATGTCGGCGCCCGGCCGGAAGCCGATTTGAAGGCGCTGATTAAGGGCGTGCTGGATTAAAGGCGGCTCCCCCTTCCCGCACGCGCGGGAAGGGGGAAGCTTCTTACTGCTGCGGTTTCGGCTTGTTGGCGTCCGCCGCGCCGTCAAGGTTCAAGTCGTTGGCGCGCGACAGCACCACCACCGGTTTGCCGCCGCGGCAATCCTTCATGCACGGCTCGGCCCCCTTGGCCGGCTGCGGCGTGTCGGGGCGGGGGTCGGGCTCAACAAAGCCGTCGCGGTTCGGCATCTTGATCGCCCGCAGCTTGTCAGCGTCCAAATCCTCGTCCTGCGGGAACAAGTCATTGAGATACATGATATAAGCGACGATGGAATAGGTCTCGTCCGGCGTCAGGCTGTGGGCTTGGCCGAACGGCATCGAGGTGTAGATGTAGCCGAACACGCCCGGCGCGTAGGGCCAGAAACTGCCCACCGTGCGGATAGGCTCCGGCGTCGCCAGCGTGCCCTTGCCGCCGGCCAGCGCCAGATAGCGGGTGCCTTCGCCGAAATCGCCGTGGCAGACGCCGCACTTGGCTTGGAAAATCTCCTCGCCCTGTTCCGCATTGCCCTTGCCGGGCGGCAGGCCCTTGCCGTCGATGGCGCGCACCGTGCGATCCCAGCCCTCAATCTCCTCCGCCGTGGCGATGCGGCCGTAACCGTACTTCGGCCCGGTCCATTCGACCGGAGCGGCGGCGGCGGCAGGAGCGGCGGCGACAGGAGCGACAGCGGCGGCGGAAAAGAAGGCGGAGGCCAAGCCGGCCGCCAGATCGGAAGAGCACACGTCTGAACTCCAGTCACCTTGTAATCTC
>CALGOL010000357.1 GCA_937960755.1 uncultured Azospirillum sp. | reverse complement strand
TGCTGGCGATGCGGCGGGTGTGGTTGGAAGGCGGCGACGAGGCGTTTCGCCGCGAAGATCTGGCGCGCGCGGCCGCCCGGCGCGGCGGCGATGTGTTTGAACAGTTCGTCCTGTTCGACCGCGAAGGCCGCATCGTCTACACCTCGCCCAAGGGGCTTGGCGTCTGGGGCGTCGCGGGCGACGCCGAGCATTTCGCCCAACATCGGCATAATCCTCCGGTGGACGCCGCGCATTTCGGTCGACCGTTTTTCGGCCGGGTGGCGCTTCGCTGGCACATGCAGATCACTCGCCCGCTGATTGACTCGGCTGGCGATTTCGCCGGAGTCATCGCCGCTTCGGTTCGGCCGGAGCGCTTCGCCGAATTGCATCGCGGGTTAGAGCTTGGTCCCGGCGGCGTCATCGCCATCATCCGTGAAACTGGGGAGTATGTCGCCCGCACTGACCGACATGACGAAGTCGTCGGCCGCCCATCACAGATTAAACCTTTATTAGAATTAGGAGGAGAGGATTCCGGCGAAATTACTGTCCAAGCTAAAGTTGACGGTGTCGAACGGGTTTACTCATGGCGTAAAGCGCGCAACGCGCCGCTTTATCTGATGGTTGGCCAACCCGTCGCTCAAATATTTGGTCCGGTGGAGGCGTTGCGACGCAAGGTTTATTTCTGGCTTGGCGGGCTGACGCTGGTCAGCGGCGGGCTGGCGGCGGCGTTGGCCTTTGCGGCCACGCAACGCGGCCGCGCGTTGGCCGCCTTGCGGGAAAGTGAAAGCCGCTTCCGCGGCATGTTTGAGAACAGCAACGCCGGCATCGCCTTCACTGGCCCTGGCGGTCGCTTTGTCGACGCTAACGACGCATTTTTGAAAATGATGCGGTGCAGTCGCGGCGAACTGATGGAAAAAACCGTCGCTGATTTCACCCACCCGGACGATATGGCGGAGGAGTCGCCGCTTTTTGATGAACTGCTGCGCGGCGTGCGCCGGGAATACCGCTTGGTTAAACGCTGCTTGCCGGTCGGCGGCGGCATGATGTGGGTTGACGTCAGCGTTTCCGCAGTTCGCGGCGACGACGGTCGGGTTCGCATGCTGGTGGGGGCCGTCGTCGATGTATCCGACTTGAAAGCGAACGAAGCGGCTTTGGCGATCTCTAACGCGGAACTGGAACAGTTCGGCTATGTCGCTTCCCACGACCTGCGTCAGCCGCTGCGCATGATAACCAGCTATCTTACGCTGCTGGAAAAACGTGTCGGCGCAGAGCTTGCCGGCGAGCCGCTGGAGTTTCTTGGTTACGCCCGCAGCGGCGCCCGCCGTATGGAGCATATGTTGGCGTCGCTTTTGGAGTACTCCCGTATCGGCCGGAATGGGGAACCGATGAGCCCGCACGACAGCCGCAGCATCCTGGAAGAGGCGATGCGCTATCTGGGGCCGGATATTGAAGTTTCCGGCGCAGTGGTCAAGGTTTCGGGGGATTGGCCGCGGATCGTCGCCAGTGAAGACGAAATGGTTCGACTGTTCCAAAACCTGCTGTCAAACGCGCTGA
This sequence comes from uncultured Azospirillum sp., assembly GCA_937960755.1. GTDB lineage: Bacteria > Pseudomonadota > Alphaproteobacteria > Azospirillales > Azospirillaceae > Azospirillum. The sequence goes on along the minus strand of CALGOL010000357.1, from coordinate 3,823 downwards.
AATATCGCCGCCCAGGCGTTGCGCCGAATGTCACAGTTTCCGTCGCGCTGGAGTCGGGCGAATGGTTGTTCACTGTGGCCGACAACGGCGTCGGCTTTCCGCCAGACCAGACCGGGCGCTTGTTTAAAGTCTTTCAGCGCCTGGCGGCTCCCGACGAATATGAGGGGACTGGCGTCGGGCTGGCGGTCTGCCGCAAGATCGTGGAACGACACGGCGGGCGAATCTGGGGCGAATCGCCAGGAAAAGGTCAGGGAGCGGCGTTCCACTTTACTTTGCCGACGATTCAGACGGGGCCGCGGGCGTCTTAACCGGCGCGTTCCGGCGGGCGAGTTCTTCAATCGCCCGCGCGTCCCCCAGGTCGGCGGCTTTTTTTAGCCACATGTCAGCCGCGGCTTCGTCGCGCCGTCCGCCCTGACCTTGGCTCGCCATGGCGGCGAGATTGACCATGGCGGTGGCGTTGCCCTTGGCGGCCAAGGCTTCCCACCGTTGGCGGGCCAAATCATACATGCCCATCTTATAGACGGCGTAGGCTTCCAGCGCCTCCACCGCCTGTATCGCCGCGTTGTCGCGTCCCTCCTGCTGCGCCACGGCCGGAGGCGCGGCGCAAGTCAGGACGGTCAATAGCGCTATTGCGCAGCGGATTGAAGCGAGCATCGGCCAAGAATGCCAAGGTTCGCCCCATTCCGCCATGGCGCGAAGGTCGAAGTCGACGCGCGCTTGACTTTACTTCGTCACGTCCACCACCACCCGGCCGCGGGTCTGGCCGGCGATGATGGCGGCGCCCAGCTCCGGCAGTTTGCTCATCGGCTCGACCGTTGTCATCGCCGCCAGCTTAGCCTTGTCGAGGTCGCGGGCGAGCCGCGCCCAGGCGCGTTCGCGCTTCGCCTTCGACGCCATGACGCTGTCGACGCCCAGCAGCGCCACGCCGCGCAGAATGAACGGCAGCACCGAGCCCGGCAAATCGGCGGAGCCCGCCAGACCGCAAGCGGCGACGGCGCCGCCGTACAGCGTCTGCCCCAGCACGCTGGCCAGCGTGCCGCCGCCCACCGAATCGACGCCGCCGGCGAAGCGTTCCTTGCCGAACACCGTCGGCTTGTCGGCTAGCTCGCCGCGGCCGATGAAACCGCAAGCGCCCAGCGACGTCAGGTAATCATGGGTTTCCGGCCGTCCCGTAGCCGCGATCACCTGATAGCCCTGCGCGGCCAACAGCGCCACGGCGACCGAACCGACGCCGCCGGCCGCGCCGGTGACGACGATTTCCTTGTCTTTATTGGCCTGGATGAAGCCCCAATCCTCCAGCGCGTCGACACACAAGGCAGCCGTATAGCCCGCCGTCCCGATCGCCGCCGCCTCAAGCGTTGAAAAGGCGTCGGGCAGGCGGACCAGCCATTCAGCCTTGACCCGCTGATAGCGGCCGTAGGCGCCTTGCTGGGTTTCGGACAGGCCCCAGCCGTTCAACACCACCTTGTCGCCAGCCGTCCAGTCGGATGATCGAGATTCGACCACCGTTCCGGCCAGATCAATGCCGCCGGTCATCGGCAGGCGTCGGGCGATGCGGCCCTTGCCGGTGATCGCCAGCCCGTCCTTGTAATTGAGTGAGGAGTAGTCGATTTCGACCAAGACGTCGAGGTCGGGCAGATCGCCCAACGTCAGGGTCTTGAAGCCGCCCTTGGGCTTGCCTTCGACGTCGTCAAACACGTACGCGGTGAAATCTTGGGTCATCCGTCATCGCCTCCCGTTGATTTTGTCTCAGAATATCAGCGCCGCCAGATCGCGGAGCAGGTTGTTTTCGTCAGAAATGACGATTTTCGCGGTGATGGCGAGGGACGCCGTGACCAGCACCGGGCGCACCAGCTTAGCGCCGTTGCGCACCACCAGATGCGCGCCGATATGCGCGCCGACATACTGACCGACGCCCATCGCCAGCCCGACCGTCCAGACGATTTGTCCGCCGGCCAAAAACATCAACAGCGCGGCGATGTTGCTGGTGAAGTTCAGCGCCTTGGTGTGGGCGGTGGCCTTCTTGAGATTAAAGCCGAGCAGCGAGACGAAAGCGATGGCGAAAAACGTGCCGGTGCCCGGGCCGAACACGCCGTCGTAAAAGCCGATGCCGGCTGCCGCGGTCAGCGCGAAGGCGGTGGTTCCGATGCGTTGATGGGCGTCGATCTCCCCCGCCTTGGGCTGCACCAGCAGCCAAATCGCGATGCCCACCAGCATCACCGGAATGGCGCTACGCAGAAACTCCGGGTTGATCGCCTGCACCAGCAGCGCGCCCGCTGATGCGCCAATAAAGGTGCAGACAATCATTTTTTTGATCGCGCGCGGGTCAAGTTCGCCTGAACGGACGAATTTCAGCGTCGCCGAAAACGACCCGAAACACGATTGCAGCTTGTTGGTGGCGAGCGCCTGGGCCGGCGTCAACCCCGCCCAAAGCAGCGCGGGCACGGTGAGCAGGCCGCCGCCGCCGGCGATGGAATCGACGAATCCGGCGATCATTCCAGCCGCGGCCAGCAGCGCCAGCATGTCCAAGCCAATCGATTCCATTCAGTTTTCATTCCCGTTACAATGTGTCGGCTGCGGCATGTTAGCGCGGGACGCGGCGGTAAAGGCAGCGCGCTCGCCGCATGGCCGGGCCAATCCGCTTGCGCCGGACGGTCAAAGCGGTTAACCCGTAGCTTCCAGCATCCAGGTCGCCCGGCCAACGGCGGGCGAACGGCAATTTTACGAGAAGACTGTCGCCGCCATGCGCCTGCTCCGCCTTATCCCCGATAAGACCAACATCGACTTCGTCGGCGCCCGCAAATCCGCCTTCATCTTCACTGTATTGATATTTCTGGCGGCCATCGGTTCGTTGGCGGTTCAGGGTTTCAACCTGGGCATTGATTTCGCCGGCGGCATCCTAATCGAGGCGAAGTCGGATCACGACATTGACGTCGGCGGGTTGCGTGAGCAGTTGCACGGGTTGAACCTGGGTAGCGTCGAATTGCAGCAGTTTGGCGGACCGCGGGAAGTTCTGATCCGCGTGCAGCAACAGGAAGGCGGCGAGGCGGCCAACCGCGCCGCCATCGAATCTGTGCGTGGAACGCTGGGGCAGGGGTGGGAATATCGCCGCGTCGAACTGGTCGGCCCCAAGGTGGGCGGCGAACTGTTTCAAGACGGCGTCATCGCCACGGTGCTGGCGCTGTTGGGTATCGGGCTTTACGTGGCGTTTCGCTTCGAATGGCAGTTCGGCGTCGCCGCGCTGGTGGCGACGGCGCATGACGTGTTCGTCACCGCCGGACTGTTCTCATTGTTTCAGCTTGAGTTCGATCTCAACGCCGTGGCGGCGCTGTTGACCCTGGCGGGCTACTCGATCAACGATACAGTGGTGATTTTCGATCGCATCCGTGAAATCATGCGGCGCAACCGTTCGCTGTCGATGGCGGAGGTTATCAACCTCGCGACGAATGAAACGCTGGGCCGCACCATTCTGGTCAGCTTGTCCACTTTGTTGGCGATTACGCCCTTGCTGTTGTTCGGCGGCAGCGCGCTGTTTAATTTCACCGTCGCACTGACATTCGGCATTGTGCTTGGCACCTATTCTACTATTTACGTCGCATCGTCCCTGCTTTTGTATATGAAGCCGATCCAGAACAACCGCGCCGACACAAGCGGGCAAGCGGACCAGCCGGCGTAATCGCGAACGGAGGCGGCGGGTGAGCGACGAGCAGCGCAGAGAGCTTTACGCCTATCCGGGTGAAGGCGGCAACCCGTCCGGCGCTAAAGAAGGCGGTCGTGACCAAGCCGATATCGCCCGGCTTTTGCGCGCGTTAAACGACGATTT
>CALGOL010000356.1 GCA_937960755.1 uncultured Azospirillum sp. | reverse complement strand
GTTCGTCGCGGCGTTGTTTCCCTTGGCGCTGGCCGGCTTCGCCTGGCGCGAGGTGATCGCCGGCGGCAATCGCCGCAATTTTCCGGTCGCCGGTCTGGTGACGCTGTACGCCGTGGGCGACGCGGTGTTCTTGCTGGGCGCCGTCGGCGTCGCCGACACGGCGGCCATCGGCGCGCGGCTGGGTCTGGCGGCGGTCGCTTTGCTGATCGCGCTGATCGGCGGTCGGGTGACGCCGTCCTTCACCCGCAACTGGCTGGTCAAGCAGGGACCGGGGTCGTTGCCGGCGGAATTCGACCGCATCGACAAGGCCGGCATGGCGGCGGTCGCCATCGCGCTGGTGTTGTGGGTGATCGCCCCCGACATCCGGCTGACCGGGCTCGCGCTGCTGCTGGCCGCCGCGGCGACTTTTGTCCGGCTGGCGCGCTGGGCCGGCTGGCGGACTTTTAAGGAACCGCTGGTGACGGTGCTGCACGTCGGCTACGGCTTCCTTGGCGTCGGCTTTCTCGCCATGGGGACCGACGTTTTCTTCCCTGGCCGGCTGGCCGGCCTGCACGGGCTGACGGTGGGCGCGGTGGGGGTGATGACGCTGGCGATCATGACTCGCGCCACTTTGGGCCACACCGGGCGGACGCTGACCGCCAATCGCGCCACGCTGGCGATTTACGCGCTGGTCGTGCTGGCGGCCTTGCTGCGTCTGCCGGCGCCGGCGGCGGGCGGGGCTTACATGGGCTTCATTCACGCTTCCGCCACCGCCTGGACCTTGGGCTTTGGGCTTTATCTGGCGGTGTACGGCCCGATGCTGCTGAGGCGCCGGTGAAACGGCGCTGCGCGCTTCTTGGCGAATCGCGAGGCCCTCAGCCGATCGCTGGGGGTTTCGCGCTGTCGGGGGGAAGGTTAGGCGCGCGGGCATAGCGGGAAGGACGCTTTTGCGCCAGTTCCCCGGTAAGTCCCGACTGATTTTTGGATTTGCGGGCGAAGCCGCGAAGAAATTGGTGCCCCAAGCCGGACTCGAACCAGCACGCCGTCACCGGCAACAGATTTTGAGTCTGCCGCGTCTACCAATTCCGCCATTGGGGCACGCTTGCCGATCTGTTTGACGGACCGGCCGGATTGGTCGCGCGATAATACTGAGCGCGGCCAATCCGTCAACAAAAAAACGCAACAATATCAAAACCGGCGTCAGCCGGCGGCGTTGCGGGCCCCGGCGGGCAGACGCACCGTCAGGCCGTCCAGTTCTTCGGTCATGATGAGCTGACAGCCCAGGCGCGACGTCTTCGACAGGCCGAACGCCAAGTCCAACATATCCTCTTCGTCTTCCGAGGCGTCGGGCAGCAACTCGTACCACTCCGGCTCGACGATGACGTGACAGGTGGAGCAGGCCAGCGAGCCCTCGCAGGCGCCTTCGATATCGACGCCGTGTTTGTGGGCCACTTCCAGCACCGACAAGCCCAGGGGGGCTTCCACCTCGCGGCGGGTTCCGTCGGTTTCGATAAACGTCATCTTCGGCATGGGACCGGCTCTTTCGGTTGATGCGATGCGAATGAACATACTTTTGGCCGGCGCGAACGCTCCGGCCCTCGATCAAATGGGGTCATACCGTTCGGCGGGGTCCGGCGCAACAGGCGGCGTAAGCGTCGACGAAGCGCAGCGCTTCCTCCTCCGTCGTCGCCCACCCTAAGCTGACCCGCAGGGCCGATCCCGCCAATTCGGGCGGAAAGCCCATCGCCGCCAGCACATGGGACGGCTTGACCTTGCCCGACGAACAGGCCGACCCGGCGCTGACCGCGAAGCCGGCCAGATCCAGCCGCACCACCATCTTTTCCCCGCCGCGGCCGGCGGCGACAAGGCAACTCGCCG
>CALGOL010000355.1 GCA_937960755.1 uncultured Azospirillum sp. | reverse complement strand
TCTTCCGATCTGGCCGCGGCGGCGAAAGCGGCGGGGGCAGCGGCGCGACCGCAGCTCGAACATACGGTAGACCCCGATGTGGTCAAAACCGTCTGCTACCAGATCGAAGTGCTGTCGGATGTGCCGAAAGCGAAGGGCTCTCAGCTATTGCTTTATTATCAGGGCTCCGAAATCGCTTGCGGGTCGGATGTCGGCGAATTTGTCCTCGGCCGCTCCAGCGAGTGCAATCTCAAGGTCGCGGCCAAAACCGCCTCGCGCCGCCACGCCGTGGTGCGCTGTCGCCAGGGGGAATTCGTGCTGACCGACGTCAGCCGCAACGGCACTTATGTCCGCACCGGCGGGCAAAAACCTAAAGTGCTGCAAGGCTCGACGGCGACGCTGTCGGGTTCCGGCAGCATCTACTTGGGCGCCGATCCCAACGGCGAGGACGTCGATAAAGCCCACCTGATTCTTTATCAGTACGTGAAGTAATCGCCGCTCGGCCGCAAAATTGCTCGTTGTCACGCCACCTGCGCGCTACGATATTCACATACCTAACGCTTTTACCTGATTTTTGACATTTCACCGTCATTCCGGCGAAGGCCGGAATCCACCTTTTCAACAACGTGAGCGATGAGGTGGACCCCGGCCTGCGCCGGGGTGACAGTGATGAGTAAATGTTTAGGGAGGGTTTCTCCCGGCGCCATAAATAAAAAAGGGAGGAAACAATACCAATCTCCCTAAAGTTTAACCTTCGTCACCCCGATGAAAATCGGGTTCCACCTCATAAGAAACGTTGCTCATAAGGTGGATTCCGGCGCTCAAAGGAATGACGGTGGACGGTCAATCTTTCGGCGGATTGGCATAAAAAAAGGGAGGCTTTTCAGCCTCCCTTTTTCCTTCCCGTCAGCCCAGTTACGCCGCCGAGCTCTCGCCCTGGTGTTCGATGGCCGGGGTTTCGCCTTCGGCCGACAACGCCGCCGCGACGCGGTCGCGCTCAGCCGCGATCGCCTTCAGACGGTTGACCACAGCGCCCGTGCCGGCCGGGATCAAACGGCCGACGATGACGTTTTCCTTCAAGCCTTCCAGGCTGTCGCACTTGCCGGAAACCGCAGCTTCCGTCAGCACGCGGGTGGTTTCCTGGAACGACGCCGCCGAGATGAACGACCGGGTCTGCAACGACGCCTTGGTGATGCCTTGCAGCACCGGGCGGCCGTCGGCCGGCTTCAGCCCTTCGGCGATGGTCTTATCGTTTTCTTCCTCAAATTCCTGACGATCCACCTGCTCGCCCACCAGGAAGGTGGTTTCGCCGGCGTCGATGATCTCGACCTTCTGCAACATCTGACGGACGATCACTTCGATATGCTTATCGTTGATCTTCACGCCTTGCAGACGATAGACGTCCTGAATTTCGTTGATGAGGTAATTGGCCAGCGCTTCGACGCCCATCACCGCCAGAATGTCGTGCGGCACCGGGTTGCCGTCCATCAGCAAATCGCCCTTTTCGACGTAATCGCCTTCCTGAACGGAGATGTGCTTGCCCTTCGGGATCAGATACTCGCGCTCGTCCCCCGTTTCCTCGTTGCGCACCACGATGCGGCGCTTGGTCTTGTAGTCCTTGCCGAAGGCGACGCGGCCGTCGAGGTCGGAAATGATGGCGAAGTCCTTCGGACGGCGGGCTTCGAACAGTTCCGCCACCCGCGGCAGACCGCCGGTGATGTCGCGCGTCTTGGACGATTCGCGCGGGATACGCGCCAGCACGTCGCCGGCCTGCACCTGCGCGCCGTTTTCAATGGACAGGATGGCGTCCACCGACAGGTAGTAACGCGCTTCCGAACCGTTGGCGAAGGTGATGATCTCGCCCGCTTCGTCATGCAGCATGATGCGCGGCTTGAGGTCGGCGCCGCGCGGCTGTTGCCGCCAGTCCACCACCACCTTCGACGAAATGCCGGTGGCTTCGTCCATCACTTCGCGGATCGACACGCCTTCCACCAAATCGACGTACTTCGCCGTACCGGCGCGTTCGGTGATGATCGGCAGGGTGTACGGATCCCACTCGGCCAGCTTCTGACCACGTTCGACCTTGACGCCGTCGTCCGCCAGCAGCTTGGCGCCGTACGGCACCTTGTGGCGGGCGCGCTCGCGGCCCTGATCGTCCAGCAACACCACTTCGGTCGAACGGCCCATCACCACCGGCAGGCCGGAAGAGTTGATGACGACGTTACGGTTGTTGATGCGTACGGTGGCGTCGAACGCCGCCTCCACCTGGCTGATTTCAGCGCCGCGCTGGGCGGCGCCGCCGATGTGGAAGGTGCGCATGGTGAGCTGCGTGCCGGGCTCGCCGATCGACTGGGCGGCGATGACGCCGACCGCTTCGCCGGTGTTGACCAGCGTGCCGCGGGCCAGATCGCGGCCGTAGCACTTGGCGCAGACGCCGTCCTTGGTTTCGCAGGTCAGCACCGAGCGGATGCGCACGACGTCGATGCCGGAATGGTCGATGCGCTCGACGATGGCTTCGTCGATCAGATCGCCGTTCTTAATAATCAATTCGCCGTTCAGCGGATCGACCAGATCTTCCGCCGCGGTGCGGCCAAGGATGCGGTCGGCCAACGGAGAGATGACTTCGCCGCCGTCGATCACCGCCTTGACGGTGATGTACTTCTCGGTGCCGCAATCGGTTTCGACGATGATGGCGTCCTGCGCGACGTCCACCAGACGGCGGGTCAGGTAACCCGAGTTGGCGGTCTTCAGCGCGGTGTCGGCCAAGCCCTTGCGGGCGCCGTGGGTGGAGTTGAAGTACTCCAACACGGTCAGGCCTTCTTTAAAGTTCGAAATGATCGGCGTTTCGATGATTTCGCCCGACGGCTTGGCCATCAGGCCGCGCATGCCGGCCAACTGACGGATCTGCGCCGCGGAACCGCGGGCGCCCGAATGAGCCATCATGTACACCGAGTTCACCGGCTTGCCGGGGGCGGTGTCGGAGATGACCTTCATCATTTCCGTCGCCACCTTTTCGGTGCATTCCGACCAGACGTCCACCACTTTGTTGTACTTTTCGCCCTGGGTGATGAGACCATCCAGGTACTGTTGTTCGTATTCCTTCACCCGCTCCTTGGACTCGCCGATCAACTTTTCCTTGGCGGCCGGGATGACCATGTCGTCCTTGCCGAAGGAGATGCCAGCGCGGCAGGCGTGGCCGAAGCCCAGCTTCATCAGCCGGTCGGCGAAAATGACGGTCTCTTTCTGGCCGCAGTGGCGATAGACGGCGTCGATGACGTTGCCGACGTCCTTCTTGGTCAACAGGCGGTTGATGAGCGAGAACGGCACGTTGATGTTGCGCGGCAGGATTTCCGACAACAGCATGCGGCCCGGCGTGGTTTCGACGATCTTGACGATCTTCTTGCCGTCGGCGTCGATGTCGTTATAGCGGGCGCGGATTTTCGAATGCAGCGTCACCGCCTTGGCGTTGAGCGCGGCTTCAATTTCATTGACGTTGGCGAACGCCATGCCCTCGCCCGGCTCACCCGGACGATCCATGGTGATGTAATAGATGCCGAGCACAATATCTTGCGACGGCACGATGATCGGCTTGCCGTTGGCGGGCGACAAGATGTTGTTGGTGGACATCATCAAGACGCGCGCTTCCAACTGCGCTTCCAGCGACAGCGGCACGTGCACGGCCATTTGGTCGCCGTCGAAGTCGGCGTTGAAGGCGGTGCAGACCAGCGGGTGAAGCTGAATGGCCTTGCCTTCGATCAGGGTCGGCTCGAACGCCTGAATGCCCAGACGGTGCAGCGTCGGCGCGCGGTTCAGCATCACCGGATGCTCGCGGATGACTTCTTCCAGAATGTCCCAGACCTCGGGCCGCTCCTTTTCCACCATGCGCTTGGCGGCTTTGATGGTGGAGGCGAGGCCGTAAAGCTCCAGCTTGGCGTAGATGAACGGCTTGAACAGCTCCAGCGCCATCTTCTTCGGCAAGCCGCACTGATGCAGCTTCAGTTCCGGGCCCACCACGATGACCGAACGGCCGGAGTAATCGACGCGCTTGCCGAGCAGGTTTTGGCGGAAGCGGCCCTGCTTGCCCTTCAGCATGTCGGACAGCGACTTCAGCGGACGCTTGTTGGCGCCGGTAATGACGCGGCCGCGGCGGCCGTTGTCGAACAGCGCGTCAACGGCTTCCTGCAACATGCGCTTTTCGTTGCGCACGATAATATCAGGCGCCTTCAACTCGATCAGCCGCTTCAGGCGGTTGTTGCGGTTGATGACGCGGCGGTACAGGTCGTTCAAATCCGACGTGGCGAAACGGCCGCCGTCCAGCGGCACCAGCGGACGCAGTTCCGGCGGGATGACCGGAATGACTTCCAAAATCATCCATTCGGGGCGCGACTGCGAGCCCATGAAGGCGTCGATCAGCTTCAGGCGCTTGACCAGCTTCTTGCGCTTGGCTTCCGACGAGGTGTCACGCAAATCTTCGCGGCACTTGACCTTTTCTTCTTCGAGATCAAGGGCCGACAGCATGATGCGCAGCGCTTCGGCGCCGATCTGGGCGGTGAAGGCGTCTTCGCCGTACTCGTCCTGCGCCGCGATGTACTCTTCTTCCGACAGCAACTGACGGATCTTCAGCGGGGTCAGGCCCGGCTCGATGACCACGTAGTTTTCGAAATAGAGGATGCGCTCCAGGTCCTTCAGCGTCATGTCGAGCAGCAGACCGATGCGCGACGGCAACGACTTCAAGAACCAGATGTGCGCCACCGGCGAGGCCAATTCAATATGGCCCATGCGCTCGCGCCGCACCTTCGACAGCGTGACTTCCACGCCGCACTTTTCGCAGATGACGCCGCGGTACTTCATGCGCTTGTACTTGCCGCACAAGCACTCATAGTCCTTAATCGGGCCAAAGATGCGGGCGCAGAACAGGCCGTCGCGCTCCGGCTTGAAGGTGCGGTAGTTGATGGTCTCCGGCTTCTTGATTTCGCCGAACGACCATGAGCGGATACGCTCCGGGCTGGCGATCTGAATGCGGATCTGATCGAAGCTCTGAGGGCTTTGAACCTGACCGAAGAAATTCATCAACTCGTTCATGACCGTCTCCCGCCGGCGGCGCCGCGATGTCGGATGAAAAACACTTATAAAACGGCGGAAGCATGGCGCCTCCGCCGTCTCGACCCTAAAAACGGGGTCAGTAGGACTTTTCGTTCAACTCGACGTTCAAGCCGAGCGAGCGCAGTTCCTTGACCAGCACGTTGAAGGATTCGGGGATGCCGGCTTCGAAGTTGTCGTCGCCGCGGACGATGGCTTCGTAAACCTTGGTGCGGCCGGACACGTCGTCCGACTTCACCGTCAGCATTTCCTGCAACGTGTACGCGGCGCCGTACGCCTCCAGCGCCCACACTTCCATTTCACCGAAGCGCTGGCCGCCGAACTGCGCCTTGCCGCCCAACGGCTGCTGGGTGACCAAGCTGTACGGGCCGATGGAGCGGGCGTGAATCTTATCGTCCACCAAGTGGTGCAGCTTCAGCATGTAGATGTAGCCCACCGTGACCTTGCGGTCGAAGGACTCGCCCGTACGCCCGTCGATCAAGGTCATCTGACCCGAACGATGGATGCCGGCCTTCTCCAACATGCGGCAAATGTCCTCTTCGCGCGCGCCGTCGAAGACGGGGGTGGCGAAGGGGATGCCCTTGCGCAGGTTGCCGGCCAGCTCCATCAACTCGCCGTCGTTCAGCTCCTTGATGACATCGGCGTACACCTTGTCGCCATAGATGTCCTCAAGCTTGGCCCGCATCTCGGTCAGCGTCGACACGGTTTCAAGCTGATTGCGCACCGACGCCTTGTACTGGTCGATCAGCTCGCCGATCTGCCGGCCGAGACCGGCCGCCGCCCAGCCAAGATGGGTTTCCAGAATCTGCCCGACGTTCATGCGCGACGGCACGCCCAGCGGGTTCAGCACGATATCGACCGGGGTGCCGTCTTCCAGGTAGGGGATGTCCTCCACCGGGATGATGCGGGAGACCACGCCCTTATTGCCGTGACGACCGGCCATCTTGTCGCCCGGTTGCAGCTTGCGCTTCACCGCGA
>CALGOL010000354.1 GCA_937960755.1 uncultured Azospirillum sp. | reverse complement strand
CGGCGGGCCGGCGTCCCGCCGCCGCTTCCGCCTTGTCCCGCGCTTGCTGCTCGCGCACCAGAATCGGGTAAATCGTCTGAAACGCCACGGTGGCCAGCGGCCCCAGCATCTCTACCAGATGGGTGCAGCCATGCACGCCGCTCAAACGCTCCTTCACCGCGCGGTTCCAGCCCGCCCCCACCGTCAGCCCCAGCAGGCGTTGAAAATTGGGAGTGATGGACGGACAGCCGCGGTACGGGCTGTCGTCGGTCACCGCCTCCACCCCCCGAACGGTGAAGTCGTCGTCCAGCGTCAGCCGCAACCACATGCCATGAATGCGGTCGCCGGCGGCGATCATCCCGCGTTCATAGGTTTCAAAGCCGTAGTCCTTGGTGTCGGACAGCCAGCCTTCAATATCCCACAACCCGTCGTCGCGGCGATAGCCGCGGCACAGAATGTCGCGGGCGTGGATCGGCTGGCGGGGAGCGGGCGTGGACAAAGGCATAGCGGCAGACCGTTCGTTGGTGAAACCATGTATTTGCTGCGACGCGGCGCAATATGCCTAACGTAAAGGAAAACCCGGCGGAGAGGTAGCTCTCCGCCGGGTTTTTTGCATCGCGTCTATGACAATGCGCTTATGCAGCAAACGAAAGACGCGCCGCTTGCGGCCTTAACACCGCCGTTAGGCCGAAGCGCCCGCCGAATAGGACGCGCCGAACATGAAGGCTTCGCGGTCCTTGATTTCCTCTTCCAAGCTGGCGCGCACCACCGGGAACAGATCGCGAATCGACACCATGCCGAGCGCGACGCCGTCCGCCGAGGCCAACGGCATGTGGCGATAATGGCGGGATTCCATCAGGTCCAGCGCTTCCAGCGCCGTGGCGTCCGGCGGCAGCGTGTCGGGATTGGCGGTCATCACCGCGGAAATCAAGGTGGCGTCGACGTCCCGGCTCTGCGCCACAACCTTGGCCGCAAGATCGCGTTCGGTGAAAATACCCTTCAACCGGCCGTCTTCGGTCACCAGAATGGCCGATATGTGGCGTTCCGCCATCAACCGCACCGCGGCGCGCACCGTGGCGCTCGGCGGCACGCACGCCAATTCTTGACCTTTAACCACGTCGGGCATCAACTTACGCTTTGGCATCCCTGCTCTCCCTGGCCTATTGTCGTTTGCGGGCCGCCCTCGCTCTTTCGCATCGCCGCATGAGCGCGGGTCACGGCGATAGTTTGCGGCGCCAACAATAATCTAAAAGTGGGGCTAAAGCCCGAGCTGCGCAAGGGGTGATTCTGCCGCGCCTGCTAAAAAATGCGGCGTCCCGCGCCGCGCGATGGACAAGCGCCGCCCTTGTTTCTAAAGTCATGCGCCCGCCAGCCGCCGAAGCGGCGGCGCCTTTCGTCGTCCGCTCCATACTTCGCGAGTTCCCATTCCATGCGGTTGTCCAGCTTCTTCCTGCCCACGCTGAAGGAAACCCCGACCGAGGCGCAGATCGTCTCTCACCGGCTGATGCTGCGCGCCGGCATGATCCGCCAGACGTCGGCGGGTATTTACGCTTGGCTGCCGCTGGGCCACCGGGTGCTGAAGAACATCGAACGCATCGTGCGGGAGGAGCAGAACGCCGCCGGCGCGCAGGAACTGCTGATGCCGACCATTCAGTCGGCGGATTTGTGGCGCGAAAGCGGGCGCTACGACGATTACGGCAAGGAGATGCTGCGCATCACCGACCGCCATGATCGCGACATGCTGTTCGGCCCGACGAACGAGGAGATGATTACCGACATCTTCCGCGCCTTCGTCAAAAGCTACAAGCAATTGCCGATCAATCTTTACCATATCCAGTGGAAGTTCCGCGACGAGATCCGCCCGCGCTTCGGCGTGATGCGCGGGCGCGAATTCCTGATGAAGGACGCCTATTCTTTCGACATCGACTCCGCCGGGGCTAAGCGCTCCTATCAGGCGATGTTTCTGGCTTACCTGCGCACCTTCGCCCGCATGGGGCTGAAGGCGATCCCGATGCGCGCCGACACCGGCCCCATCGGCGGCGATTTGAGCCACGAATTCATCATTCTGGCGGAAACCGGCGAAAGCGCGGTGTTCTGCCACAAGGATTGGACCGAAACCGACGTGCTGGCCGGCGCTCCCGGCTATGACGGCGACTTGCAAGGCTTCTTCGACCAGACCACGGCGCGCTACGCCGCCACCGAAGAAATGCACGATCCCGCCGTCTGCCCGGTGGCGGAGGCCGATCTTGTCACCGCCCGCGGCATCGAAGTTGGGCATATCTTCTATTTCGGGACCAAGTACTCCAAGCCGATGGGCGCCGCGGTGGCCGGGCCGGACGGGTCGCCGGTGCTGGTGGAGATGGGGTCCTACGGCATCGGCGTTTCCCGACTGGTGGCGGCGATCATCGAAGCCAGCCACGACGACGCCGGCATCATTTGGCCGGACGCCGTGGCGCCGTTCGACGTCGGCCTTATCAGCCTGAAGAAGGGCGACGCCGCTTGCGACGCGGCGTGCGAAGACCTTTACGCCAAGCTGTCGGCGGCTGGCAAAGCGGTGCTCTACGACGACCGCGACGAACGGCCGGGGCCGAAGTTCGCCGACATGGACCTGATCGGCGTGCCGTGGCATCTGGTGGTTGGGCCGCGTGGTTTGAAGTCCGGGGTGGTGGAATTGAAGCGCCGCGCCACCGGCGAACGCATCGAGTTGTCGGCCGAAGCCGCGCTCGCCAAACTGCTCGGCTAAGCCATGACGCAAGATACTTTTTCCGACGCCGGCGCCGTCGAGGCGGCATCCGACGAGTTGGTGTTGGCGCTGCCCAAGGGCCGCATCCTGAAGGAGTTGCGCCCGCTGCTGCGCCATGTCGGCATTGAGCCGGAAGCGGAGTTTGAGAACGACGACAGCCGGTTGCTGCGCTTCCGCACCAATCTGCCCAATCTGTCGATCATCCGCGTGCGCTCCTTCGACGTCGCCACCTTCGTCGCCTTCGGCGCGGCGCATATGGGCGTCGCCGGGTCGGACGTGCTGATGGAGTTCGATTTCGCCGAGTTGTACGCGCCGCTGGATCTTGGCATCGGCAAATGCCGGCTGTCGGTGGCGGAGCCCGTCGCCTTGTCGGAAAGCGACGATCCGGCGCGCTGGAGCCATGTCCGCGTCGCCACCAAGTATCCTGAACTCACCAAGCGCCACTTTGCGGCCCGCGGCGTGCAGGCCGAATGCATCAAGCTGAACGGCGCCATGGAATTGGCTCCGAACCTCGGCTTGTGCCGCCGCATCGTCGATCTGGTCTCCACCGGCTCGACGCTGAAGGCCAACGGCTTGGTGGAAATTGAAAAAATTATGGACGTGTCGTCCCGGCTGATCGTCAACCGCGCGGCCTTCAAGACGCGGTCGGATGAGATTTCCCGCTGGATCGACCAATTCCGGGAGGCGACCAATGCCGGTCAGACTTGACGCCGCCGCATCCACCTTCGCCGCCGATTTTGAAGAACTGCTGCACGCCAAGCGCGAGACGTCGGAAGACGTCCAGACCTTGGTCGCCGGGGTGATTGAAGCGGTGCGCCGCGACGGCGACGCCGCGGTGATCGACTACACCCGGCGCTGGGACCGCACCGACATTTCCGACGGCCTCAAGATGCCGCAAGCGATGATCGACGCGGCGTTGGCGCAGGTTCCCGCCAACCAGATGGCGGCGCTGGAGTTCGCCGCCAAGCGGATTGAGGATTTCCACCGCAATCAGGTCCCGGAAACGCTGGATTACGTCGATGCGGCGGGCGTGCGTTTGGGCGCGCGCTGGACCGCGGTGGGCGCGGTGGGGCTGTACGTGCCGGGCGGCACCGCGGCCTATCCGTCATCGGTGCTGATGAACGCCCTGCCGGCCAAGGTGGCGGGGGTCGAGCGCATCGTCATGGTGGTGCCGACGCCGGACGGGCTGATTAACCCCCTGGTGCTGGCGGCGGCCAAGCTGTGCGGCGTCACCGAGATTTACCGCATCGGCGGGGCGCAGGCGGTGGCGGCGCTGGCTTACGGCACCGAAACCATTCGGCCGGTGGACAAGATCGTCGGCCCCGGCAACGCTTTCGTCGCCGCCGCCAAGCGGCAGGTTTACGGTCAGGTCGGCATCGACAGCATCGCCGGCCCGTCGGAAATTCTGGTGGTGGCGGACGAGCATAACGATCCCGACTGGATCGCCGTCGATCTGCTGAGCCAGGCCGAGCACGACACCGCGGCTCAGTCGGTGCTTATCACCGATTCGCCGGGCTTCGCCGCCCAGGTGGAGCAAGCGGTGGTCAAGCGCCTGCTGACCCTGCCGCGTACGGCCATCGCCGGGGAAAGCTGGAAGAACAACGGCGCCGTCGTGGTGGTCAAGGATCTGTTGGCCGAAGCGCCGCCGCTGATTGATCGGCTGGCGCCGGAGCATCTGGAGCTGGCGGTGGCCGACCCGGATGCGCTGGCGGCCCGCGTGCGCAACGCCGGGGCGATTTTCCTTGGCCGCTATACGCCGGAAGCGGTGGGCGACTACGTCGCCGGCCCGAACCATGTGCTGCCGACGGCGCGCAGCGCGCGGTTTTCGTCCGGTCTGAACGTGCTGGATTACATGAAGCGCACAACATTCGTCGGTTGCAGCGCCGCGGCGCTTGCGGCCATCGGCCCGGCGGCGGTAACACTGGCGACGGCGGAGGGCTTGCAGGCCCACGCCCTGTCGGTTGCCTTGCGGCTGCCCGGCGGCGAGGGCATCGATCCGGGGAAAGCGGAATGAGCAACGCGACCAAGCGCCGTATCGTCAATGTCGTGCTGGACGAAAAGACCGTCGTCCGCCGCAAGCCGGAAGTCGAGCACGAGCGCGCGGTCGCGATTTTCGACCTGCTGGAGGACAACAGCTTCGCGCTGGTCGAACATGCCGAAGCCGGGCCTTATCACCTGCATCTGCTGATTGAAGACAACCGCCTCGTCCTCGACGTGCGCAGCACGGCGGACCAGCCCATCGACAAGGTGGTGATCCCGGTTTCGCCGTTCCGCTCCATCGTCAAAGACTACTTCTTGATTTGCGAAAGCTATTACAACGCCATCAAGCGGGCGACGCCGGCGCAGATCGAAGCCATCGACATGGGGCGGCGCGGGCTGCACAATGAGGGTTCCGAGATGCTGCGCGAGCGGCTCGCCGACAAGGTGGAGATGGATTTGCAGACCGCGCGGCGGTTGTTCACGTTGATTTGCGTTTTGCATATTCGCGGTTGACGGCATGGGAGCGGTCGGCATGTCGGCTCCTGCGGCGTTTCCTCCGCGTTTGCTGACGCCGGTTTCCAGCGTGCTGTTTTCCTGCACCTACAACATGGTGCGCTCGCCGATGGCCGCCGCCATCTTGCGCTTTTATCAGGGCCAAAAAATTTACGTCGATTCGTGCGGCGTTCGCCAGGGCGAAGGGGTCGATCCCTTCGCCTGTTCGGTGATGGACGAAGAAGGCATGGACATTAAGCGGCACCGCCCGAAGACCTTCGACGATCTTGAGGACTCCAACTTCGACCTCATCATCACCCTGTCGCCGGAGGCGCATCACCGCGCCATGGAGCTGACCCGCACCATGGCGTGCGAGGTGGAGTTCTGGAACACTTTCGACCCCACCGTCGTCACCGGCAACCGCGACGCGATGATGAACGCCTATCGCGAGGTGCGGGATGGGCTGGAAAGCCGCATCATGGCGCGTTTCCCGCTGTCCCGCGGCCCGACGGTGTGACGGTGGCGAGGATTAAAACCGCCGCACGTCCGGGGTCGGGTCGGCGGCGAAATCGGCGCTGAGCAGATAATCGACGATGCGCGCCGCGGCGTCCTGCGGGGCGGTCAAGGCTCCGTCCTCCTTCATGGCGCGAAAGCGGTCGCGCAGTGGAAAGCGCGCCGGATCGACGGCGCGGATTTCGCCTTGCATGTCGGTGTCAACCACCCCCGGCGCCAGCGAGGCGATGCGCAAGCCGGCGACTTCGTCCAGCGCCGCCGCCCGCGCGTGCTGATCCAACGCCGCCTTGGTGGCGCAATAGAGATCGGAAGAGCACACGTCTGAACTCCAGTCACCTTGTAATCTCGTA
>CALGOL010000353.1 GCA_937960755.1 uncultured Azospirillum sp. | reverse complement strand
GAGATTACAAGGTGACTGGAGTTCAGACGTGTGCTCTTCCGATCTAGCCTGCTGATCCTGGACGAGCCCACCGTCGGCCTCGACCCGCCGGCCCGGCGCGCCATCGTCGATCATGTGCATGATCTCTGCGCCTTTGAGGGCGTCGCCGCCTTATGGACCACCCATTTGATCGACGAAGTGCGCGACGACGACGACGTCGTGTTGCTGGCGAAGGGCCGCGTCCGCGCCCAAGGCCGCGCCCGCGATGTGGCGGAGACGTACGGCGGCGGGTCGCTGGCCGCCGCCTTCACCGCGCTGACTTCACCGCCGGCGAGGGACGCAGCGCCATGACCAAAATCCGCCAAAATATTAACCCTTTGCCGTCATTCCCGCGAAGGCGGGAATCCACCTTTTCAGCAACGTGAGCGATGAGGTGGACCCCCGCCTTCGCGGGGGTGACGCAGGTCAATATTTAGGGAGATTGGTATGACCCCGAAACACGCCTCGCGCGCGCTTGCCGGCATCGTGACGCGGGAAGTGCTGCGCTTCGTCCACCAGCGCGAACGTTTCTTGTCGGCGCTGGTGCGCCCCCTACTATGGCTGTTCGTCTTCGCCGCCGGCTTTCGCGCCGCGCTCGGCGTCGCCATCATGCCGCCCTATGAGACGTACATCCCCTATGAGGCGTACATCACCCCCGGCCTCGCCGGCATGGTGCTGCTGTTCAACGGCATGCAAAGCTCGCTTTCCATGGTCTACGACCGGGAAATGGGCTCAATGCGGCTGCTGCTGGTCAGCCCGCTGCCGCGCTGGCTGCTGCTGAGCGCCAAGCTGCTGGCGGGCGCGCTGGTGGCGGTGTTGCAGGCGTACGCCTTTCTCTTCATCGCCTGGGCGTACGGGGTGGATTTCCCGCCCTTGGGCTTCTTGACCGTACTGCCGGCCTTGCTGCTGGCCGGGTTGGCGTTGGGGGCGTTCGGGATGATGCTGTCGTCCACCGTGCGGCAGTTGGAGAATTTCGCCGGGGTGATGAACTTCGTCATCTTCCCCACCTTCTTCTTATCCTCGGCGCTCTATCCGCTGTGGAAGATGCAAGAGTCCAGCGAGATCGTTTATCTGATCTGCCTCTACAACCCGTTCACCTATCTGGTGGAGCTGATCCGCTTCGCGCTGTTCGTCCGCTTCGATCCGTTGTCGGCGCTGGTGGCGGTCGGGTGTCTGGTCGTCTTCCTGGCGGCGGCGCTGTTCGGCTATAACCCGTCGCGCGGCTTCATGGCCCGCAAGGTGGATGGCGGCGGGTGAAAAATCTCAATCCCCCCGCCCCCGCGGCGCACCCAGCAGCCCTTGCGGCCGCAAGATCAAGAAAAACGCCAACAGGCTGAACACCGCGACGTCTTTGTACGCCAGCGGCAGATACGCCGACCACAACGCCTCGACCGCCGCTAGCATGGCGCCCCCCAGCATGGCGCCGCGCACCGAGCCGACGCCGCCCACCACCGCAGCGGTCAGCGCCTTGAAGCCTACCAGATAGCCGGTGAAAAAGCTCACCCCGCCGTAATACAGCGCGATCACCCCGCCGGCCGCCCCGGCGTAGACGCCGCCCAACGCGAAGGTCCAGGCGATGACGCGGTCGACGTTGACCCCCATCAGCGCCGCCGCCGCCGGGTCGTCGGTGACGGCGCGATGCATGCGGCCGAAACGGGTGGCCGACATGATCCACGACAAGACGACGTACAGCAGCGCGGTCAACCAGACGATCACCCCTTGCGCGGTGATGGCGGTCAGCGTGAAGCCGCCATGCGCCGCCAGCGCGTGGGTTTTGGCGAAAGCTTGAACCGGCCACCAGTCGCGCGCGCCTTGCAGCAGCCGCACCGATTCTTGCGCCGCCACCGCCAGCCCCACCGCCAGAATCAACGGCGTATGGCCGCGAGCGTTGTGCAGCCGGCGAAAGGCCAGCCGGTCCATCGCCCAGCCGTACAGGCCGGAAACCGCCATGGCGGTCGCCAGCACCGCCAGCAGCGCCATGGGCAGGCCCCCCGCCCCCAGCATGCCGGCCACGGCCGCCGCCATCGCCGCCACCATGGCGCCGATCATGGTCAATTCGCCCATGGCGAGGTTGATCCGCCCCAACACCGCGTAAACCAGCGTGTAGCCCACCGCCAGCAAACCGTAAACACAGGCCGCGGTGGCGGCGTTGACCAGTTGTTGCAACAGGT
>CALGOL010000352.1 GCA_937960755.1 uncultured Azospirillum sp. | reverse complement strand
CCGCGGCCGGGGCGCTGGATGCTGACCGTGCGCCGGGTGATGGGGCTGGCGCTGCTCGGCACCACGGTTTGGCTGGGCTCGGTGATGTGGGCGCAAGTCGGCGGGGTTGAGCGCGCCGTCGCCGCCACCGAATCGGGGGTGCGCTGGGTTCCGTTCGACGAGGCGGCGATTCCCCGGCTGACGGCGGCGGGGAAAGTCGTGCTGGTGGACGTCACCGCTGATTGGTGCGTCACCTGCCAAGCCAACAAAAAGCTGGTGCTGAACCGCGGCGCGGCGGCGGAAAAACTGGCGGGCGCCGACGTCGTCGCCATGCGGGCGGATTGGACGCGGCCGGATGAGGGCATCGCCCGCTATCTCGCCCGTCACGGCCGCTACGGCATTCCGTTCAACATCGTCTACGGCCCCAAGGCGCCGCAGGGCCTGCCGTTGAGCGAATTATTGACTGAAAGCGCGGTGCTGGCGGCGTTGACGCAAGCCGGGCTGTAGCCGCCATGCCGACGGTCCTGCGGGCGTCCGGTTTCCGCTTCTTTTTCTACAGCATGGAAGGGGATGAACCGCCGCACATCCACGTCGAGCAAGGGGACAGCGTTGCCAAGTTCTGGATTGATCCCGTAAACTTGGCGCAATCTCAAGGTTTCCGCGCACACGAACTGACCAAGCTGCGCGCGCTGATTATCGAGCATCGCGGTCGTTTTCTGGAGGCTTGGCATGCCCACTTTGGCGATTAAGCTGGATGCGAACGCCGTCGACGTGCAAACCGACGAAGCCTGTCTTCGACTGCGATTGGCGGATGGCAGGGAGCTTTCCGCCCCGCTCGAATGGTTTCCGCGCCTGCGGGACGCGACGCCGGAACAACGCAAGCATTGGCGCTTCATCGGCCGCGGCCAAGGGGTGCATTGGCCTGAGCTGGATGAAGACATATCCGTCGCCGGCCTGATGCGCCTGTCGTGACATCGGTTGGCCTAGTCGGGTCGTTGGTGATAAATTCATAAAAAATCAAATTTCTAACGGGGAGAAGGCGCATGACCGACGCGGGTTTCGCGGGGCTCGACCGTGGCAAGGTGGTGACGGCGGCCCAGGCGGTGGCGCTGATTCGCGACGGCGACACGCTGTGCAACGCCGGCTTCGTCGGTTGCGGCGTGCCCGACGAATTGCTGGCGGCGCTGGAAACCCGCTTCAAGGAAACCGGCTCACCCCGCGACCTCACCATTCTGTTCGCCGCCGGCCAAGGCGACGGCAAGGACCGCGGGCTCAATCGCCTCGCCCATGATCGCCTCGTCCGCCGCGTCGTCGGCGGCCATTGGGGCCTGATCCCCAAGATGGCGGCGCTGGCGCTGGATGGGCGGATTGAGGCGTACAATCTGCCGCAAGGCTGCATCTCCCAGCTTTACCGCGACATCGCCGCCGGCAAGCCGGGCTCGCTGTCAAAAGTCGGGCTGCACACCTTTGTCGATCCGCGGCTGGAAGGCGGCAAAATCAACGCCGTCACCACCGAAGACCTCGTCGAACTGGTCAACATCGGCGGCGAGGAGTGCTTGTTCTACAAGCGCATGCCGATTCATGTCGCCTTCATCCGCGGCACCACCGCCGACACCGACGGCAATGTGACGATGGAGCGGGAGACGCTGACCCTCGATCACCTCGCCATGGCGATGGCGGCGCGCAATTGCGGCGGACTGGTGATCGTGCAGGTGGAGCGGGTGGCGGAGGCGGGAACGCTCAATCCGCGCGACGTGCGGGTTCCCGGCGTGCTGGTGGATTGCGTCGTCGTGGCGTCGCCGGAAAACCACATGCAGACGTACGGCGGCCAGTACAACCCGTACTTCTCGGGCGAGTTGAAAGCGCCGCTGAATTCGCTGAAACCCTTGCCGCTGGACGAACGCAAGATCATCGCCAGGCGCGCCGCCTTGGAGCTGCCGCGCGACGGCGTGGTCAATCTCGGCATCGGCATGCCGGAAGGGGTGGCGCAGGTGGCGGCGGAAGAAGGCGTGCTCGACCGCGTCACCTTGACCGCCGAGCCCGGCATCATCGGCGGCGTGCCGGCGTCGGGGCTGAATTTCGGCGCCGCCACCAACCCTTCCGCCATCATCGACCAAAACCAGCAGTTTGATTTTTACGACGGCGGCGGGCTCGACCTCGCCTGTCTTGGGCTGGCGCAAGCGGATTCCAGCGGCGACGTCAACGTTTCGCGCTTCTCGTCGCGACTCGCCGGCGCCGGCGGGTTCATCAACATCTCGCAAAACGCCCGCGCGCTGGTGTTCGTCGGCACCTTCACCACCGGCGGTCTGCAAATCGCCGTCGAGGACGGGCGCTTGCGCATCGTTGAAGAAGGCCGCGCCCGCAAGTTCATCCAAAAGGTCGATCAGGTGACGTTTTCCGGCGCGTACGCCCGCAGCCAGAAGCGCAAGGTGCTGTACGTCACCGAGCGCTGCGTCTTCCGGCTCGGCGGCGAAGGGCTGGAGTTGATCGAAATCGCCCCCGGCGTCGATCTGGAGCGCGACGTGCTCGCGCACATGGATTTCCGGCCCGCCATAAACCGGGTGATTGAGATGGACCCACGCATCTTCCAAGCCGCCGTCATGGGGCTGCGGGCGGAAGGCCGCGACCGGCCGCTGGCCGACCGGGTGCAGTACGACCGTCGCCGTCGCTTGCTGTTCAACGATTTTTCCGGCCTCGACATCCGCACGCCCGAACAAGTGGGCGCAATCGCGGCGCTGGTGGAAGAGCGCGTCGGCGCTTTGGGGCATCGGGTGGACGTGGTGGTCAATTACGACGGCGCGCGGGTGGATGAAAACGTCGCCGACCTTTACGCCGCGGAAGTCCGTCGCCTGACGGAAGCCCATTACGCCACGGTGACGCGCTACGGCGCCGGGGCGTTCCTGCGCGCCTGGCTGGGGGACGCCCAGCCGGCTGAGAATCCCAGCGGCTAACGGATCGTTTCACCCGTCACTGTCTGCGGCGCAAACTTTCCGCTTGCGCAAAAGCTACCGAACTTGTAAAGCTTTTGACGCGTAAAGCTACAGGTCAGCGTGTAACTCTACAGGTCTTATCCTCCCGACAACGCCCAACACCGCCTCGCCCCAGCGACGAAGGAGAGCCGATGGTCAAAGCCGTCAACGCAGCGGTTTCCACCGCTTCCCGCCTTGACCCCGCAGCGCCGCCGCTGGTCCGCTTCGTCGGCGTGCGCAAGACCTACGACGGCGAACATCTGGTGGTGAAGGATCTCAACCTCGACATCCGCCGCGGCGAATTTTTGACGCTGTTGGGGCCGTCGGGGTCGGGCAAGACCACCTCGCTGATGATGCTGGCGGGGTTTGAGGTTCCGACCGACGGCGACATCTTCCTCGACGACCGCCCGATCAAGAACCTGCCGGCGCACAAGCGCGACATCGGCATGGTGTTTCAGAACTACGCCCTGTTTCCACACATGACGGTGGCGGAGAACCTCGCCTTCCCGCTGTCGGTGCGCCGCATGCCCAAGGCGGAAATCACCGAGCGGGTGGCGGCGGCGCTCGCCATGATTAAGCTGGAGCCGCTGGCGAATCGCCGCCCCGGCCAGCTTTCCGGCGGTCAGCAACAGCGGGTGGCGCTGGCCCGCGCGCTGGTGTTCCAGCCGAAGCTCGTGCTGATGGACGAACCTTTGGGCGCTTTGGACAAGCGCTTGCGCGAGCACATGCAGCTTGAAATCAAGCGGCTGCACGAGGCGACCGGCATTACCGTGGTCTACGTCACCCATGACCAGTCGGAAGCCCTGACCATGTCGGACCGCATCGCGGTGTTCAACGACGGGATCATTCAGCAAATCGACAGCCCGACCAAGCTGTACGAAGAGCCGGCGAACAGCTTCGTCGCCACCTTCATCGGCGAAAACAACCGGCTGAGCGGCCAAGTGGCGGAAGTGTCGCAAGGGCAAGCGCGGGTGCGGCTGGACGGTGGCGCGGAAGTGCGCGCCCGCGCGGTCAATGTCGCGGCCGGCGAGCGCACCACCTTGTCGATCCGACCGGAACGGGTGCGGCTGCTGCGCGGCGACGAAAACGATTCGGCGACCGCCAACCGCTTGCCGGCGGTGCTGACCGACCTGATTTATCTTGGCGACCACTCGCTGGCGGTGCTGGAAGCCGCCGGCAACAGCGAATTCATGGTCAAGCTGCCGCCGTCGGCGGCGCAGGGCCTGAATCACGGCGCGTCCGTCGCTTTGGCCTTCGACGCCGAAGACGCCCGCGCCCTTGATCCGGTTTAACGCCCCTCCCCGCATAACTCCGCATAACAACGTAAAAATGAAGACAGGAAAGGAACAAGGGACCATGCTTCGCTTCACCACGTCCTTCAGCATCGTCGCCGCCGCCGCCGTGACTGCGGCGCTTGCCGCCGGCGCCGCGCAGGCCCGCGACCTTTCCGTCGTCTCTTGGGGCGGCGCCTATCAGGAAGCGCAAAAGAAAGTGTATTTCGCGCCGTTCACCGCGGCGACCGGCGTCAAGATGACCGACGAATCATGGGACGGCGGCGTCGGCGTGCTGCGCGCCAAGGTGCAGGGCGGGGCGTCCACCTGGGACGTCGTGCAGGTGGAAAGCGAAGAACTGGCGCTGGGCTGCGAAGAAGGGCTGTTCGAACAGCTCGATTTCAGCAAGATCGGCGGCAAGGACAACTACTTGGCCCCCACGGTGCATGAATGCGGCGTCGGCGCCATCGTTTACGACTTCGTGTTGGGCTACGACAAGGCCAAGCTGGCGAACGCGCCGAAGAGCTGGGCCGACTTCTTCGACACCAAGACCTACCCCGGCAAGCGCGCGCTGCGCCAGGGCCCCAAGACCACGCTGGAAATCGCGCTGATCGCCGACGGCGTCGCCCCGGCCGAGGTTTACAAGGTGCTGGCGACCGACGCCGGCGTCGACCGCGCCTTCAAGAAGCTGGAAACCATCAAGGGCGATCTGGTGTGGTGGAAGGCCGGCGCCCAGCCGCCGCAACTGCTGGCCTCGGGCGAAGTGGTGATGACCTCGGTCTATAACGGCCGCATCGACGCCGCCAACCGCAACGAAGGCAAGAACTTCGGCATGTCGTGGAACGGCGCGCTCTACACCATCGATTCTTGGGTGATTCTGAAGGGCAGCCCGAACAAGGACGCGGCCTATAAGTTCCTCGATTTCGCCGGCAAGCCGGAAGTGCAGGCCAAGCTCGCCGATTACATCGCCTACGGCGTGTCGGCCAAGGACGCCTCGTCTAAGACCAACCCGAAATACCTGCCCGACCTGCCCACCAACCCGGCCAACATGGCCAACGCGGTGGAGATCAACACGGCGTTCTGGCTGGAGAACATCGACCGCCTGAACGAGCGCTTTAACAACTGGGTTGCCAAGTAAGCCGCATACCCCGCATCCCCGGAAGAGCCTTCTCCCTGATCGGCTACAGTATTCACACATCTCGTGCTATGGCCCAGCTATCAACCCTTGATCGTCATACCGGCGAAGGCCGGTATCCAGTCTTTTCAGATACTTATCCGAATTGCTCTGGACCCCGGC
>CALGOL010000351.1 GCA_937960755.1 uncultured Azospirillum sp. | reverse complement strand
TGCCGGCCATGCCGACGACGCGGTGGCGCGGGAAGCCCGAGGCGCGCATCGCGACGGTGCACATCGCATCAAGCGGGTTGCTGATGACGATGATGATGGCGTTGGGGCTCTGGGCGGCGGCCTTGCTGGCCGCGGCCGGGGTAGGCGGCTGGGCGGCGTACGCAGAAATCAACTCGTCGCGCCTGCAAGCCCGCGCGCTGCATTGGTTGGCGTCGGGCATGAGCTTTCAGTTGCGCGACGGCCCCAACCCCGACGCGGTGTATCCGGCGCAAGGCCCGTTCAACGAACGGCTCGGCTACACCCGCCTGCCGCAGATGCTGGACGGGCTGACGCGGGAAGGCTTCGCGGTGGAGACGCAGGCCGTCCCCTCCCCCCGGCTCGCCGCCTTCATGGCGGGCGGCGGCTTTCCGATTTATCGCGAAAAAGCCCAAGCCGGCTTCACTCTGGTGGATCGCGCCGGCGTCGTCATGCATCAGCGCCGCCATCCCGAACGGGTGTTCGCCCGTTTTGAAGACGCGCCAGGGCTGCTGATCGACACGCTGCTGTTCATCGAAAACCGCGAACTGCTCGCCGCCCCGTCGCCGCGCCATAACCCGGCGGTGGAATGGCTGCGCTTCGCCGGCGCCGTCGCCGCTTTCCCTTTGCAGAAAATCGCGCCGATGCCCACCGCGGGCGGCGGCTCGACCCTGGCGACGCAGATTGAAAAATACCGTCATTCGCCGGACGGCCAGACCAACGGCGTCGGCGACAAGCTGCGGCAGATGGTTTCCGCCAGCGTGCGCGCCTACGTCGAGGGCGAGGACACCCGCCAGCACCGCCGCCGCATCGTCGTTGATTACCTTAACACCACGCCCTTGTCGGCGCGGTCCGGGTGGGGCGAAGTGCATGGGCTGGGCGACGGGCTTTGGGCGTGGTTCGGCACGGAAATGGCGGAGGCGGTCGCGGTCTTGAACGCTTCTCCCGCTGTAGACGATGCGGCGGCGCTGGCCCGGCAGGGAGAAATCTACCGCCAAGCGCTGGCGCTGGTGCTGGCGCAGCGCCGCCCCTCCGCCTTGCTCAATTCCGAACGGGAAAGTCTGGAGCGGCTGGCCGACGCCCATTTGCCGCTGCTGGCGCAAGCCGGGGTGATCTCTGAACAACTGCGCGACGCCGCCTTGGCGGCGCGGTTGCGGTTTCGCGCCGACCCGCCGACGCCGGAGCCGGTGAGCTTCGCCGCCGACAAGGCGACCCACGCCCTGCGCGCCCGGCTGATGGGTTGGTTGGGGGTCAACGGCCTGTATCAGTTGGACCGACTTGACCTCACTGTAAGATCAACCCTCGATCAGGCGACGCAAAGCAAGGCGGCGGCTGAACTGGCGGCCTTGGGCGACCCCAAGCGCGCCGCCGCCGCCGGGCTGGCGGGCGAGCGCATGATGAACGTCGACAAAGACGATCTGTCGAAACTGGTCTATTCCTTCACGCTGTATGAGCGCGGAACCGACGCCAATTATCTGCGCGTCCAGGCCGACAACTACGACCAGCCCTTGGACATTAACGAAGGCGTCAAGCTGGATCTGGGCTCCACCGCCAAGCTGCGCACCCTGGCCGCCTATCTGGAGGCGCTGGCCGACCTGCACGTCAAGCTGGCGCACCTGCCCCGCCCCGACCTGAAAGCGGTGGCGCGGGAAGCCTTGGACCCGCTGACCCAATGGGCCGCCGACTGGCTGGCCGCCGCCGCCGACCAGAGCCTGACCGCGATGCAGGCCGCCGCGATGCAGCGGCGCTATTCCGCCGACCCGCGGGAAAGCTTTTTCACCGGCGGCGGCATGCACACCTTCGCCAATTTCGATGACCGTTACGATGCGGTCAACGTGTCGGCGCAGATGGCGTTCCGCCATTCGGTCAACCTGCCGTTCATCCGCATGATGCGCGACGTCATTCAATACTACATGGCGGACGGCGGCGACGACGTCGGGCAACTGCTGCACAACGCCGACCACCCCGGCCGCGAGTCCTATCTGGCGCAGTACGCCGACAAGGAAGGCGCGCTTTTCCTCGGCCGCTATTACGCGCTTTACCGCGGCCTTGGTCCCGATGGCGCTTTGGAGAAGCTGGCCGACCGGGTGCGCCCGCTGCCCCACCGCCTCGCGGTCATCCACCGCGCCGCCCGGCCCACCGCCAGTTTGGAGCAGTTCGCCGGTTTCCTGCGCCGCCGCCTGCCGCAAGCCGAATTGGACGACGAAACCGTCGCCAAGCTCTACGAGCAGCACCGCCCAGCCGGGCTGTCGGTCAATGATCTGGCGTGGATCGCCCGCGTTCACCCGCTGGAGCTCTGGTTGGTCAGCTTCCTGCAAGAACGCCCCGGCGCGACGCGGGCCGAAGCGATGGAAGCCAGCGTCAAAGCCCGGCAGGAAGCCTACACGTGGCTGTTCCACGCCAAGAAAGCGGCGCAGAACACCCGCATCCGCATCATTTTGGAAGAAGAAGCTTTCGACCGGCTGCATGAGTTTTGGAAAGCGACCGGCTACCCGTTCAGCCGGCTGGTGCCGTCGCTCGCCACCGCCATCGGCAGTTCGTCCGACCGCCCCACCGCGCTGGCGGAGTTGATGGGGATCATCATCAATGACGGCGTCCGCCTGCCCACCGTGCGCATCGACAAGCTGCATTTCGCCGCCGGCACGCCGTTTGAAGCCAATCTGGGTTTGGCGCCGCTGAATGAAACCCGCGTGCTGCGGCGGGAAACCGCGGCGACGTTGAAAGCCGCGCTGATCGACGTGGTGGAGAACGGCACGGCGCGGCGCGCCCGCGGCGTCTTCACCGACGATCAGGGCCACGCGCTGCATGTCGGCGGCAAGACCGGCACCGGCGACCAGCGCTTCGACCGTTACGGGCCGGGCGGCGTGGTGGTGGAATCCCGCGCCGTGGCGCGCACCGCCACCTTCGCCTTTTTCATCGGCGACCGCTTCTATGGCGTGCTGACCGCATTCGTGCATGGCGGCGAGGCGGAAAGCTACCGCTTCACCTCGGCCCTGCCGGTGCAGGTGCTGCGGGCGCTGGCCCCGACGCTGCAACCATTGCTGCGCGACGCGGCGCAGCAAGCCTCGATGGAATAAGGATCAATCGTCGTCCGGGGCGGGGGGCAGGCTGGCGTTCGTCAGGTTGGCCCCGGCGAACACCGCATCGCGCACGTTGGCGTCGGACAGCACGGCGCCCGACAGATCGGCGTTGGTGAAATCGGCGCCGGCGAGATTGGCTCCGCGCATATTGGTGCGGATCAAGGAAGCGCCGACAAATTTGCAGCCGGTCAGGTTCGCCGCCCACAGCCGGCCGGTCGGTTTGCCGTCCGGGCCTTTGATGTCCACCCAGCCGACCCCGGCGCCGTCCAGCTTAGCGCCGCTGAAATCGGCGCCGCGCAGATTGGCGCCGTCCATAATCGCGTTGCAAAAATCGGCGCCTGTTAAATTCGCCCCGGAGATGTCGCACATAATCAGCAGGCTGTCGCGCATCTTGGCGCCCGACAACCGGGCGTCGCGCAGATTGGCCCCCGACAGGTTGACGCCGTGCAGGTCGATATGGGTGAGATCCGCCCCCGACAAATCGGCGCGGGCGCCCATTGAGCCGTTGGTGTTGATCCAGGTGTAGTGATTATGCAGCGCGTCTTGAATCTGCGCCGAGAAGTTATCCGCCGAGCGGGCGAGATTGGCCCCGGTGGTGTCGGCGCCCGACAGGTCGGCCCCTTCCAGCTTGGCCCCGGCCAGATCGGCGTTGCGCAGATTGGCCCCCGCCAGCACCGCGCCGGCCAGATTGGCGTCTTTCAGCACCGCGCCCGACAAATTGACCCCGGCCATATTGCAGCCGCGCATGTCGGCCTTGGTCAGATTGCAATTTTTCATCGCCGCGCGCAGCAATGTGGCGCCCGACATCTGCGCGCCGGTGCAGTCGGCGCCGTTCATCGTCACGTCGGTGAGATCAGCCCCCGACAGATTGGCGTTCGTCATGGTGGCGTCGTCGAAATCGCTGCCCGACAAATCGGAACGCACGAAATCAACACCCTTGCCGCCCTTGGAATCCTGCTGGCCGCCGTAAAGTAAGGCGCCGCCGCGCAGGTCGGCTTCTTTTAAGATCGCCGCTTTTAGTTTGGCGCCGCGCATATGGGCGCCGCGCAAATCGGCGCGGAACAAATTGCACGCGGTAAGGTCGGCCTTGGTCAGATTGGCGGCGAACAGATCGGCGTGCGACAGATTGGCGTTATTGAGATCGCACTGCGACAGATTGGCGCCGGAAAATTTGCCAGACGTCAGGTCGACGCCGGACAGGTTGGCCCCTTGCAAATCCTTCATCGTCAAATTGGCGCGCAAGCCGCCCTGGCGGTTTTTCAGCCAGCGTTCATGCTTGTCAAGCACCGCGACTAATTCATGCGGCGTCATAACGGCCCCTGTCTTCTTTTTCGCGTTCCCCTGAGGCCGGCGCGCCAACCCCCGCTAACGCCCATATGAAGGCCAATTCGTTAAAATATGATCCGCATTGCGAAGAAATCAAATTAAAGATCACCGCAAGCGAAAGATTGCAGCCAATCTTTCGCTTGCGGCTCTACAGTAATATTATTGCGGGCGCCGCGCGGCGCGGTGGGCGGGAATGGGGATCGGCCGGATCGCCTGCTCGTCGCGCCGGCTGGCCGACATGTCGATTTCAACCCGCGCCAAAGCCTTGCGCAATTCATGCACCGCTTCCGACAAGCTTTGAATGCTGGCTTCCCCCGGCGTCTGTCGCCAAGAGCGATAGGCGCTGAGACAGCCGCGGGCGGTTTCGCGCAACCGAGCCTCCACCGCGTCCAACGGCGGGGTCGGTTCGGGCCGCGCCCCGGCGGCGGCGGAAGCGGAG
>CALGOL010000350.1 GCA_937960755.1 uncultured Azospirillum sp. | reverse complement strand
GCGCCTGGGCGCGGACGCCCCGCCCGCCCGCTACGCCGAAGCGCTGACCGCGCTGCTGGAAGATCAGGACAACGACGCCGTTTTGATGCTGCATTGCCCCAACGCCCTGGTGGATTCCGACGCGGTGGCGCAAGCGGTGATCGAAGCGCACAAGAGTTTCAAGGGCCGCAAGCACCCGGTGCTGACCAGTTGGGTCGGCGACCGCGCCGCGGCGCAGGCCCGCCGGCTGTTCGCGGAAGCGAAGATTCCGACCTACGACGCCCCCAGCCATGCGGTGCGCGCCTTCACCCATCTGGTGCAGTACAAGCGCAACCAAGAACTGCTGATGGAGACGCCGCCCTCCGTGCCGGAAGAGTTCGAGCCGGATATGGATACGGTGCGCGACGTCATCGACGCGGCGGCGGCGGAAGGCCGCCATATGCTGAGCGAGTATGAGGGCAAGCAGGTGCTGGCCGCCTATGGCGTGCCGGTGGTGCAGACCCGTTTCGTCGAAACCGCCGACGGCGCGCTGAAGGCGGCGCGGGAAATCCCCGGCCCCTGGGCGCTGAAGATCCTGTCGCACGACATTTTGCACAAGTCGGACGTCGGCGGCGTGGCGCTGAACCTCGAAACGCCGGAAGCGGTGCGTGAAGAAGTCTTCGCCATGCTGGAGCGGGTGCGCAACGCGCAGCCCGACGCCCATGTCGAAGGCTTCACCGTGCAGCAGATGGTGGACCGTCAGGACGCCTATGAGCTGATCGTCGGCATGACCGACAACCCGCTGTTCGGCCCGGTGCTGCTGTTCGGCGAAGGCGGCATCGGGGTTGAAGTGGTGGAGGATTACGCCCTGTCCTTGCCGCCGCTCAACATGAAGCTGGCGCGCGACCAGATGGCGCGCACCCGCATCTGGAAGCAGTTGCAAGGCTATCGTTCGCGTCCCGCCATCGACGTCGATGCGGTGGCGTTGACCTTGAACAAGGTCTCGCAACTGGTGATCGACTTCCCCGAAATCGTCGAGCTGGACATCAACCCGCTGCTGGCGGACGAAAACGGCGTGCTGGCGCTGGACGCCCGCATCCGGCTGGGGGCCAACGGCAAGTCGCAGACCAAGCCGGCGATTCGGCCTTATCCGAAGAAGCTGGAAGGCGCGCTGACCATCCGCGACGGCCGCACCTTCCAGTGCCGGCCGATCCTGCCGGAAGACGAGCCGCTGGTGCATGAGATGTTCGCGCACATGACGCCGGAAGACATCCGCCTGCGTTTCTTCGCGCCGATGAAGCGCCTGTCGCATCAGGCCGCCGCCCGGCTGACCCAGATCGACTACGACCGCGAAATGGGCCTGATCGCCGTCGCCATCGACCCGGAGAGCGGGGAAAAGCGCATGTTCGGCGTGGTGCGCATCGCCGCCGACCCGGACAACGTGCGGGCGGAATACGCGGTGATGGTGCGCTCCGACATGAAAGGGCAGGGGTTGGGCTATCTGCTGATGCGCCGCATCATCGAATACGCCAAGACCCGCGGCCTGACCGAAGTCTATGGCGAAGTCTTGCGCGAAAACACCAATATGCTGGCGATGTGCCGCTCGTTGGGCTTCGTGCGCAAGGAGAACCTGGACGAACCGGGCGTGGTGGAAGTGCGCATCGACCTGTCGAAAGACCTGGGCGACGCGCCGTAATGTTTAACCGTCGCCCCGCTTGACCCCTGTCAAGCGGGGAGCGGCCGGCCGCGCTAGTCTATCGCCAACGATTTTCACTTTCGTCGGCGACAGGCAATGACCGCGACTTCCTCCAATTCGACTATGGCGCAACGCCGGGCGTACGACGGCCCGGCGCTGTTTCTGCACGGTTTTCGCCCCTTCTTTCTGGGCGGCGCGCTGTGGGCGGCGCTGGCGACTCCGGTTTGGGTCGTCGCGCTGTCGGGCGGCCCGTCGCCGCCCTTGGCGCTGCCGTCCTTCGACTGGCACCGGCATGAAATGATTTTCGGCTGGCTGTCGGCGGTGATCGCCGGCTTTCTGCTGACCGCGGCGCCGAACTGGACCGGGCGGCTGCCGGTGGTCGGCCGGCCGCTGATGGCCTTGGCCGGGCTATGGCTGGCCGGGCGGC
>CALGOL010000349.1 GCA_937960755.1 uncultured Azospirillum sp. | reverse complement strand
CAAGCGTGACATATCCGACTCACCTGCACACAGCCAGCGTTGAACGACCCTGCGTCCATACGGGTCCGTCTTCCCGAACTTTCGGCCTTGCGCGATCCCAACAGCAGAATGACGCTGCCATGCACCGCCGTCAGCCCGTCGATCAGACGTCGGCTGGGCTTGATTTTCATATTAGTGGTGCACCAGCGGAACCAACGAGTCGGCGATGGATATCCCAAACCGATCAGTTTAGCCCAAAAGGTTTCGCCAAGGGCCGGACGCACCAAATGGGTTTGCAGCTTCAGTCCGCTTACCTCGGCGCTGAGCTGAATTTCCTTTAGTACACGCTCGACATACTTGGCTACGTTCGGCGCTTCAACCATCGTATCGGACGAGACAATGTGAACGGGTTTGTGAGCCGCCGGGCCGAGTTCGATGAGCATTTCATAGACAAGCTGGAGCACAGCGGTCGAGTCTTTGCCGCCGGAAAACGCGACCACCCACGGCCTGCCGTCCTGACGATAAGCGTCCCGGAGTTCATCACGAACCAGGTCCGGCAGTATGTCACCTGATTGCTCTTGAGGAAAAGCTGTCGTCAATTGAGGATACACCGCTCTTAAATCGCTTAAGTTCCGAAGTCGCCTGCGCACGGTTCTAAACCATGGCTTGGCTGGTTGGAACCGGCATTGTGGCTGCATACTGAGAAACATAATTATGCACCACCATAGCAAAGGGCGGGGTTAAGGCCTTCATGCATGAGCGAACACTGTGCATAGGGGCCATGCCAATCGCATTTACCGAAAACCCCTCCGCATTCAGCCACTTTGACCCCAGCAAAATCGCGGTTTTCGACGACCGGTCAGCCTGTACGGCAAACGACTGATTACCGTACAGGGGGGTAAGCTCATCAACGTTGGTTTAACCAATGTTCAAAGCAGCCGCTTCTCCGTTGCGGTTCGCGCATGGCGTCCTTAGCCGCCCACAATTCCAGCGGCGGCAGCCCGGCGCTTTGCGCGGCGGCGATCAACAGCTTGTCCGCCGTCGCCAAAGGTAAATCCAGGCGCAAAGCCAATTCAAGATAGCTGGCGTCGTAGATGGTCAGTCCGTAACGCTCCGCCAGCCGGACGGTTGTCGACCAAGCGTGACGGTCGGTCTCGGTATCGACCGTCACGCGTTGCGTCATCAGACGGGAAAGCGCCAAGTCGCGGTAAGCCGCATCAATACGCTTGCGACGTATGGCTGATTGCAGCCCGTTCGCCACTTCCAGCCGCCAAATCGACGGAACATGGGCGCCATGCTCCGCGATGTGGTCGAGTATGGTGTCAATCTCCGCCGTCGCCTCGTCCTCAAAGCACCAAGCCAGCGCCACCGAACCATCCAGAATCACGCTCATCGGCGCCCCTCATCAATCAATTCCTTCAGGCTGACGCCGCCAAGCGTCACCCCCTTGCGCATTTCACGAATGCCGGCGGCGGCGGCACGCGCCCGCTCGCGCTGGTGATCGGATCCGCTGTCGGCTCTCACCAATTTCGCGACGGGCTTTCCCCTGCGGGTAATCACAACCTCTTCCCCCCGCTCGACCTGATCCAGCAAGGCGCCAAGGGTGTTTTTCGCCTCAAAGGCGCCGATCTCGCGCATGTTGTCCTCCAACATCAAACTAGCTTACAGGCCGGCTTATTCGTCCACGCAGGTCAAGGGGGAGTGTCAGCGTTCAGGTGTTATCCGTTCCGGGCACGTTCATAGACGACGACGCCTTCCTGATCGGCAGTGTGGGAAAGCGAGCCCACCACGCCGCGCTTGCGCTCAAATACCGACGAGCGGCACGCCACGATGTCGACGGCTTGGTGGTAGGTCTTGCGCGCCTCGTACTTGCCCTGCCATGACAGCCGCTCCGGCGGGGTGTCGTCGTCCACCACGACGAAGAGGTCGAAGTCGCTGTCCTCGCCCGCTTCGTCGCGCGCATGCGAACCGAACAGGATCACCTTGCGCGGCTGGCAGTAGGCGACCACAGGCCCCAATAGGTCTTCCGGCGCCCGCCGGCTGGAAACACCGTCACTCGTTTGAGTGTAGCTCATGTCGCCCTTCCTTCAATTCGGCTTGGTCAGCCACGCCGCGAGCCGGTGTAGCATTCGGTTCAAGCGTTCACCGTCGATTTCGCCGATGCCGCCGACCAGCAAGGCCCCATCGACCACCGCCAGCCGGTTCAGGCGCGCTACGCTCGCGGCTTTGAGGCCGCTGGCGGCGAAATCGGCATCCTCGGGGGCCACGATCTCGTCAAGATCCGGTTCCATCTGCCGAAGTTGCGATGACATCATGCAAACGAGCCAATCGTCGAAACGTGCCGACGCCCGCCGCAGCAGCAGAACAGGGCGCAGCTTGCTACCGTTCAAGTCGGTGTAGGGGAAGGGAACGAGCGCGATTTGCCCAGCCCGCTTCATTGCCAGTTTTCCCGCAGATCGTCGCGGCTGTAGACGACGGGGTCGTCGTCCATGTCCCGCAACGCTTGGCCGAAGCTGAAGGTGCTGAACCCGGCTTCGTCCCACTCCCCCGCTTCACGCTTTTCGGTCGCACCCGAGGAGGCGAAGCGGCTGGCGAGGAACTCGACGAAATCGAAGACTTCAGCCCGCTTATCCTCGGGCAACGCCTGAAGCTTTTCGATCAGTTCAGCATAGCCCATCACTACTCTCCATCCTTCGATCACAAGGGGGCCACTGCCTCAGTGTATCAGGGTTGCGGTCGGGGCGTAACATCCGACCGACGCTGGCCGTTGGCGCACAAGACATTGGTTTATATTGAAAACTCGTCGATTCGGTTATCATGGCGGCATACTTCACCTTTCGGAGTGTCGCCATGACCAGCGCCAAGCGGCGCGCGGGGGAGCCGTCGCGCGCCCGTTTCGCCAGCCCGATCAACGGTCGCCGCGCCGCGCTTTACCTACGGGTCAGCACGGGCAGCCAAACCACCGACAACCAGCGCCTTGAGCTTGAAGCCGTCGCCGAGCGCTGCGGCTGGGTCATCGCCGCCGTTTACGAGGACGCCGGGGTCAGTGGCGCCAAGGGCCGCGACAAGCGCCCCCAATTCAACAACCTGTGCCGTGACGCGGCCCGCCGCCGGTTCGATGTCGTCATGGCGTGGTCGGTGGACCGGCTCGGGCGCAGCCTGCAAGACCTCGTGGCCTTCCTCGGCGACCTGCACGGCTGCGGCGTCGATCTCTACCTGCACCAGCAGGGGATCGACACCACCACACCCAGCGGCAAGGCGATGTTCCAGATGCTCGGGGTGTTCGCCGAATTTGAGCGGGCGATGATCCGCGAGCGGGTGCAAGCCGGGCTATCGCGGGCGCGTCAGCAGGGCAAGCGGCTGGGACGGCCGCAAACCGCCGACCGAACCGAGGCCGCAGTTATCGCCGACTTGGCCTTGGGCGACATCGGCATGCGCAAGATCGCCGCCAAGCACGGCGTCGGCGTGAGCGTCGTGCAGCGCCTGAAGGCCGAAAGCGCCGCCTGCCTGTAAATCCTCGGCACGCCGCGCCCGGCCATTTCACCGCCATTCTATCGCGTGCGAATTTCTCCTCCTTTCATCGTCACGCCGCCCCGCGCCGTCATCGCGGCGAGTTTCGCCAGTTCATCGCAGCGTTCGTTGTTGACGTTTCCGGCATGGGCGCGGACATGCAGCCATTCCACGTCATGCTCTTGCGATAGGTCGTACAACTCGCGCCACAGATCGGCGTTGGCGAACGAATCCCAGCCTTTGAGCAGCCGCGACGGCAGCCAGACGGTCATCGTCTTAACGACCAACTCGCTGTCGGTGTGACCTTTCCCCCGTGCGGCGCCTCCCATAGCCGGCTAAAATCGGCGCAGGAATGGAGGCGGC
>CALGOL010000348.1 GCA_937960755.1 uncultured Azospirillum sp. | reverse complement strand
GTGGCCGCCTTGATCAGCGCCTGCTCACCGGAAACGCCCAAGAAGGAAAGTCGCCCGCATCGCCGCCATCGGGCCGCTTCGGCGCGAACAACGGGCATGGCGCGACGTTATCAATCTTCAGCCCGGTTTTGTCGAAGAAACGTTGGGCGGCGCGATCACGCGCCTCCTTTGGGGTCTTCGCCGCAACCAAATAGCGTCTAGGCTGACTCCACGCCGCCGCAGTGCGCGCCTGCATCGGCACGTCGGCGCTGCGGCTAATGGCGACCTCCCAAATAATCCCCGGCTTTGGCTCCAATCGATCGAAAACGTAGTAAAGATCGGGCGGCGCTTTGCGGGCGGCGTCCAGCTCCTTTTCCGCTGCGGCAAGTTGGCGTTCAGCGACATCGACGGAATCATTTAGCGCTTCAATTTTTTGCCGCGCGATGTGCTCACGACGCTGCGCCTCTAATATTTTATAGTCCAGCTGACGGACGGCGCTTTCATCGCTTATTAACTGTTCGCGGTGGGCTGTGTTGCGGCGATGAGCGTACCGGCTGACCAGAACGTTCAGCACCACCAGCGCAAGCACCGCTTGAAGCATCAGGAAAATGGTCATCGCTGGTCGGGCCCCGGTATCTTTGACATCTCGGGATGCGGGCGCGGCTTGACATATTGCACCGCCGACCGCGGCGTAAAGACGCGGGCGAGCGCCGCTTCAGCCTCCTCTTGCGTGTCGGCCCACACCAACGCGGAGTTTCGCCGCTTCCAGACGTCGCGGTGAAACATCACCCGGCGGTCTTCTATCCGGTTGAAGTCGGCAGCCGTCGACAGCGCCGATTCGAACGCGCCGCGGCTACGGTCGACCTGCCCAAGTTCATGAATCATTTCAACGCGATCAGATAAAACCGTCTTCAACAACGACGCCGTCTTCTGTCGGTCGGCGTTAATCGTGTCCAATTTTTTCTGCAGCTTTTCCGCTTCATCCTCGACGGCTTCAGCACGGGCGAGCGCGTCTTCCAAATCTTTCTTGCGGCGCTCCAACCGCCCTTGCGTCACGGTGCGCCGCGAACGCAGCAGCGCGAACTTAGCCGCTTCGACGATGACGCCGACGCCAAGCGCTGCGACGCACAGCACGATCAGGACGAGAGCAAAGGTTTCCGCGCGGCTCATGGCTCAGGTATATTAAGTGTCGTGACGAATGCCAACGGCGGAAAGCGGCCGTCAGGAAGATCGAAACTGCATAGTATTTTATTTGTGTTTATATGGTATGTCAGTTTAATCGCCTACAAATTTTGACGCCGTCCTTAACCGGCGGGCGCGGCGGTCAGGCGGCGGATTGGTCCATCACGGCGCAGCGGGAAAACGCTGCGGGAAGACAGGGCGGTGCGGACGATGACGGTTGAAGCGGACGTTACGGCGCAAGGCGCGCTGGTCCCTTTTACATCACCGGCTTTGGCGGGAACGCGGATCGGCCTCGCCCCCGACGGGACCTTGGCGCTGTCGCCCGCCGGCGGCGGCGATCCGCTGGACTGGAGCGGCCTGCTGGATCACCCCCGCATCACGCTGCACGACCGCTTGTTAATGCGTAAATTGGCGCTCGTCGCTGACCGCCGCCCCCCCGGCCCGCGGGAAGTCGCCG
>CALGOL010000347.1 GCA_937960755.1 uncultured Azospirillum sp. | reverse complement strand
CAGCGCTTGGGTTTCGGCGTGGGGCCGCCCGCCGGGCTGGGTCCAGCCGCGCCCGACGACTTGGCCCTCCCGAACGATGACGCAGCCCACCGCCGGATTGGGCCAGACGTTCCCCAGCCCCCGCGCGGCCAGACCCAGCGCGGCGCGCATCCGCTCGACGTCTGCTTCGGTCGAAGGGCGCTGGTCAGCGGCGGTCATGGCGGCGTCAAGACGACTGTTGCAGTTCAGGCGCCAGTTGTTCGACAAACTCGTTGAAGTCGGCGGCTTCGCGGAAGTCTTTGTAAACCGAAGCGTAGCGGATGTAGGCCACCTGATCGAGATTTTGCAGCGAGGTCATAATCATCTCGCCGATCTGCTTCGACGGGATGTCGTTCTCGCCCGAGCTTTCCAACTGCCGCACCAGGCTGTTGACCACCCGGTCGATGCGGTCGGCGTCGATGGGGCGCTTGCGCAAGGCGATGCGCAAGGAACGCAGCAGCTTTTCGCGGTCAAAGGGTTCGCGCTGACCGTTGCTTTTGACGACGGTCAGTTCGCGCAACTGCACCCGCTCGAACGTGGTGAAGCGGGCGCCGCAGCCGGGACAGAGCCGGCGGCGACGGATGGCCGAGTTGTCCTCAGTGGGGCGCGAGTCCTTCACTTGAGTGTCTTCGTTACCACAAAACGGGCATCGCATCGTCCGGCCTCTCCACGTTCTTCTTTGTCGCGGTTTTCGCCTCTCGGCGGTTACTGGCGTGGGGCGGTTACAGGGTGGGATAGATCGGGAAGCGGCGGCACAGCGCCGTCACCCGTTCGCGCACCGCCGCTTCGACCGCCGCATTGTCGCCGGAATTGCTGGCGGCCAGACCATCCAGCACTTCGACGATCATCCGGCCGACCTCTTCAAATTCCGCCACGCCGAAGCCGCGGGTGGTGGCGGCCGGGCTGCCCAGCCGCACGCCCGAGGTGACCATCGGCTTTTGCGGATCGAACGGCACGCCGTTCTTGTTGCAGGTCATGCCGGCGTGCTCCAGCGACTTTTCCGCCGCTTTGCCGGTCAGGTTTTTCGGCCGTAGGTCCACCAACACCAGATGGCTGTCGGTGCCGCCGGACACGATGTCCAGCCCGCCGTCGATCAGCACCTTCGACAGCGCGCGGGCGTTGTCCAGCACCTGCTGGGCGTAAGCCTTGAACTCCGGCCGCAGCGCTTCGCCGAACGCCACCGCCTTGGCGGCGACGACATGCATCAAGGGGCCGCCCTGCAGGCCGGGGAAAATCGCCGAATTGATCTTCTTGGCGATTTCTTCGTCGTTGGTCAGCACCAAGCCGCCGCGCGGACCGCGCAAGGTCTTGTGGGTGGTGGTGGTGACGACGTCGGCGAACGGCAGCGGGTTGGGATAGACGCCGCCGGCGATCAGGCCGGCGTAGTGCGCCATGTCCACCATGAAGTACGCCCCGACCTCGTCGGCGATGGCGCGGAAGCGCTGATAGTCGATCACCCGCGGATAGGCCGAGCCGCCGGCGATGATGAGCCGCGGCTTGTGTTCGCGGGCCAGCTTCTCCACCTCGTCAAAGTCGATCCGGTGATCGTCGCGGCGCACGCCGTACTGCACGGCGTTGAACCACTTGCCCGACATGTTGGGGGCGGCGCCGTGGGTCAGGTGGCCGCCGGCCGCCAGCGACATGCCGAGAATGGTGTCGCCCGGCTTCAACAGCGCCAGCAGCACCGACTGGTTGGCCTGCGAGCCCGACGAGGGCTGGACGTTGGCGAAACGGGCGTCGAACAGCTTGCAGGCCCGTTCAACCGCCAGATTTTCGGCGACGTCGACATATTCGCAGCCCCCATAGTAGCGCTTGCCGGCGTAACCTTCGGCGTATTTGTTGGTGAGGACCGAGCCCTGCGCCTCCAGCACCGCGGTGGAGACGACGTTCTCCGACGCGATGAGTTCGATCTGGTCTTGCTGGCGCACCAGTTCGTCGCGCACGGCGCGCGCCAGTTCGGGGTCGCTCTCGGCCAAGGTGGCGGAGAAAAAGCGATGGATGTCGGAGGGCGAAGCTGCGGTCGGCATTGGCCGGCGGTCCTTTCAAACAGTCAAGCGCTCAGGGGTCTTCAGGTGAAGGTCGTCATCTGTCGCAAGCGCCGCCTTGTCTATGCAAGGCGCGCGCGGCGGATTCAAGCCCTAGTGCGATAAAAGTCGGTTCAACTCATTTTATCGACGCGGCGAACGTGGCGACCGCCTTCAAACGGCGTCTCCAGGAAGGCCGCCACGCAATCTTTCGCCACTTCCGGCCCGACGATCCGGGCGCCCAGCGCCAACACGTTGGCGTCGTTATGGGCGCGGCACAGCCGGGCGGTGGTGACGTCGTGGCACAGCGCCGCTCTGATCCAGCGGTGACGGTTGGCGGCGATGGAGATGCCGATGCCGCTGCCGCAGATCAGCACGCCGCGCTGCGCCTTGCCGGCGCGGATGGCGTCGGCCATCAGGTCGGCGTAATCGGGATAATCCACCGAATCGGCGGCGTGGGGGCCGAGATCGACCACCGCGACGCCCCGTTCGCCCAGCCACGCCGCCAGTTCCGCTTTCATCGCGAAACCGCCGTGGTCGGACGCCAACGCAATAATCTCGTCGCTCATCGTGTTTTGCTTTCGCTCGCTGCTTGTTCGCTGCGGAATCCGGCGCGCGGTCTATTTTTGTGGGCGCGACCGCCGCTCCCCGTCCTTCGGCAAGCTAACAGAAGCGCCGTCGAATCGCCAGAACCCCCAGGTCGGGCCGGCCTTGCGGCGAGAAGAAGTCGGTACAATTTAGTATGTAATCGAAACTATACATCAAACAGGCGCCGCCTAGGACTATTTACGCGGCGCTGATGTTTAACGGCGGGTCAATACGCCGCAGCGGCAACGTAGCGGCGGCGCAAAAGCAAGCAACCTATTTGTCCCTGCCATATTCTGTTCTGAAAAAAAACCGAGAACATATTTCGGCGCAAGATAATTTTATTGACACTCGGCTATCGCTATGCATCTTGGCTGCATCGACAAGTTACGTTTCCAGGATGACCGGCGATGAGTGACATGCTCCGCTCTGACACGACTGACGTTGGGATGCTGCGGATGACCGCCGAAATTGTTTCGGCGTACGTCAGCAGGAACGTAGTGCCCGCGCAACAGATCCCAGATCTGATTAATACTGTGTTCGCATCGCTAACTGGGTTGCAGGAGCCGTCGGAAGATCTGCCGAACGAGCCGCTGAAGCCGGCCGTGCCGATCCGCAAGTCGGTGACCCCGGAATACATCGTCTGCCTGGAAGACGGGAAGAAGTTGAAGATGCTGAAGCGCCATCTGCGCTCCACCTACAACATGTCGCCCGAAGAATACCGCGCGCGTTGGGGGCTGCCGGCCGACTATCCGATGGTCGCCCCGAACTACGCCCAGCAGCGGTCGGAATTCGCCAAAAAAATCGGCCTTGGCCGCGGCGCCGGTCGTCCGGCGCGCCGCAAAGCGGTCGGCTGAAACCACCCCACCACCCCAGGGGGGCCGTCGCAGCGGACGGAACCGGGCGGGCGTGGTTGACGGAAAAAAGGGGGACCTTCTCGCAAGGCCCCCCCTTTTTCTATGCCGTCGCCGCTTCTGCGCCGTCGCCGTGGCGGCAGCGCACAGCCAACCGCCGCGCACAGCCTCCCTGTGCGCCGCGTCCACAAGAACGCGGCTGCGCAATTTCGTCAAACGACGAGATTAAGCCCGGAAGCGCCGCCGGAACCAACAGCGGCGGATGAAGAAACCGGCGCCGGAGACGACGCGGAAACCGCCGCAGAGACTGCGGGCGCGGCAAACGCTCCGCCACTCGGAGCGGGTGAAGCAGGGTTCGCGACAGCGCCGCCGGCCGCAGCGGACTTGCCGCCGTCGCCCGCCAGCTTTTCGCCAATCGACGGGCCGCGGCCTTCTTCAGCGCCGCCGACGATCACTTCAAATTTGCGGCGTTCTTCGCGATCTTTTTCGCTCTGGGCTTCGCGATACTGCCGGACCACGACCTTGGACGGGATCTGCGCCACCGCGTCGCCGGTCGCCGGGTCGCGGAACAGCATCACCAGCCGAGAAGCGTCTTGGTCGTACGACAAAGCGACGATAGGATATCGCGCCTTCAGCGCGCCGACCGTTTCCTGTCCCGCGCTGAACCGAGTCGGAGTCCCGGTCTCAGCGCCCGACCTCTCGGCTTCGGAGGTGCGGGTCGCCATGAACGCAGTGGGGGCGTTCCCCACCGTATAGGCTGACGCCACATTCATGAGAGACTCGACTTGCGTTAGATCAAGACAGGAATCCGCGATTCTAATCTACCTGATGATTCATAAAATACCGTACTTTTGCACTCGCGTAAAGAGGCATTTTTCAGACATCTTTAAGAAAGCTGTGTTGTACGCGAAACATAAGCCCTCCCTTGACGCCGTTCCCGAGGACGCCTTTGCGCCTGATCGACCGCCAAAACATCTATTTCGACCGCCGCTTCCACGCCGCGTTTCCCAGCGCCGCGCCGCTCGCGGACGGACGCTTGCTGCTCGCCTTTCGCCGCGCCCCCGATCCGCGCCGGCTGCTGGGCGGCTTCCACAATCTGGATGCGGAGGAAGGCGATTCGGCGGACTTCAATCAGGTGGACCATCTCGACCCGCGCTCGCACATCGCCGCCTTGCGACTTGACGGCGACCTAAAGCCGATAGGGGAGGCATGGGGCTTGCCTTGCGACGGCGAGGCCGCCGATCAGGACCCCAACCTCGTACGGCTGCGCTCCGGTCGTTTGCTGCTCGCCGGCTTTTCCTGGCGCCCGGTGGCGCCGTGGATCGTTCCGCGACTAAAAGCGGCCGGGGTCGGCGTCGCCGGCTCGGCGGCGCATCATGGCGTCGGCTTCGTGTTCTGGGGCGGCTGGTCGCGCTGGTCCGACGACGACGGCCATCATTGGAGCGAACGCCGCGACCAGAGATCGGAAGAGCACACGTCTGAACTCCAGTCACCTTGTAATCT
>CALGOL010000346.1 GCA_937960755.1 uncultured Azospirillum sp. | reverse complement strand
GGCGCGGCGGCGACGTCGAGGAAGAAGCATCGGTTCCAACCACCGCTTACGTCGTGGACGTGGCGGCCGGCAGGGTTGACGTGTGCGTGTGACGCGCCGATGGATTTAAGCGTTGATGCGGATTTGCGACGAGAAGGACGACGGCCATGGCCACCGACAACACCATTTACGGCTCCAACGGAACCGTCAACGCTTTCGGCGCCTATAGCAACACCGGCAAGGGCTCGACGGCTGTGACCGCGGCGGAAGCGGCGGAATCGGCCTCCACATCGTCGCTGGAGTCGCTGAACAAGAACTTCGACCAGTTCTTGGGCATGCTGACGACGCAGATGAAGAACCAAGATCCGTTGAACCCGATGGACTCCAACCAGATGACCAGCCAGTTGGTGCAATTCGCCATGGCGGAACAAGCCATCGGCACCAATAGCCGGTTGGATAAACTGGTGAAAATGCAGGAGTCCAGCACGCTGA
Organism: uncultured Azospirillum sp.; assembly: GCA_937960755.1. GTDB lineage: Bacteria > Pseudomonadota > Alphaproteobacteria > Azospirillales > Azospirillaceae > Azospirillum. Next base: position 1,768 of record CALGOL010000346.1, on the reverse strand, counting down.
CTAATAATTTGTACTATCTTAATCGGGCGGTTCAGTACGAAGGAACAGACTTTGATTACGTCGAAGGCATGAATTCCGCCGATCTGTCCTATAAGTTGGAACGCGACGCCAAATCGGTCGATGTGCAGATCTTCGATTCCAGCGGCTCGCTGGTTAAGACGATGAAGGGCGAAATCGGCGGCGGGACGCGACACAATATTGCTTGGGACTTCACCAACAACCAAGGGGAAAAGGTTTCGGCGGGATCCTATTCGTTTAAGGTGACCCCGACGGGGCAAAGCGAGGATGAAGTCATCAAGTACACGCCCTATACCTTTGCGGTCGTCACCGGCGTGGATTTCGACTCCAACGGCGAATCCGTGCTGCGGTCAGGCACGCGGACCGTTCCAGTCGCTAAGGTCACCGGCGTCTATTAATTTTTCACCTTCCGCCCGCCCGACAAACGCCCGTCTAAACCGTTGGTCAAGCAAACGTTAACCTTATTGCTTAGGCTTTTGTTAAGCCTGTCGCGATAGCCTGTCTCCCACTGTTGGCTAGGTTGATGTGGAGCGTCCGCGCATGTCGTCTCTTGATCTCGAAGCCGGTATCGGCAGTGGGGGCGAGTCGTCTGGCGTTGAGCCGGGTGGGGAAGCCGAAGGGGGCGACGCCTTGCCGCCGCCCAGCACCAAGCGATGGGTCATGCGCCGCAAGGCCGAAGTGGTCGCGGGCGTGCGATCCGGCGTCATCAGTCTGGATGAAGCGTGTCAGCGCTACACCTTGTCGGTGGAAGAATTTTTGTCCTGGCAGCGGCTGATCGACAGCCACGGCGTCCGTGGGTTGCGGGCGACTCGGCTACAGGATTATCGCGGCGGCGCCACCGTGATGCGCCCGCGCATCGTCAATTCCTCTGCTGATTGAAGGTGGTCCCAACGGCGGCGGTTAGGGGCTTGCTCCGGCGTCGCCAATACGGGCGTTTGACAGCATGCGGCGCAATTCAGCCGCATCCTCCGGCGTATTGACGTTGAAAAACGGATCATAGGGCGTCGTCGGCCAAGCGACGGTCGCCAAGCGGCGACTTTTGGCCCAGGCGTTCAATCGCCGTTCGCCGTCTTGCTCTATTGCGCGGCGCAAATCCGCCGCCAGCTCCACCGACCACAGGCCGAATGCCGGGTGAGTCCGGTCGCCGGAGCGCGCGACGGCGATTTCCGCGCCTTGCGTCGCGGCGGCGCTGGCGAGGCGACTCGCTAAATCAAGCGGAAACAGCGGGGTGTCGGCGGCGACGGTCAACAGCCAACGCCGATTAGGCGCGCAGCGGCGCAGCCACTCCAGCCCGGTCAGCACCCCGGCCAGCGGCCCGCAATATCCCTCGACCACATCCGCCGCCACCGGCAGGCCAAAATGCGCAAAGCGCGCCGGGTCGCCGTTGGCGTTCAACACCACGGTTTGGCATTGTCCCGCCAGCCGGGCGACGACGCGGGCCAGCATGGTTTCGCCCCCCGCTTCGATCAGCGATTTGTCGCCGCCGCCCATGCGCGACGCCAAACCGCCGGCGAGAATGAAACCAACCGCCGGGGGCGGCGCGTCTTGTCGTTGATCGTTGGTCATTCGGCGTTTCGCATCGATATTCTTTTCCCTTAGCTTAGTTTGATATTTAAGCTGAGAGCCGCGCTTTCTGCGCAGCTTTTTTTACCGCAAGGGCTGAGTGCGGCATGTCGCTTCAAGGGGAAATGACGGTTGACGGCGTCCGGGTGCTGCTTTGCTCGTGTGAAGGCGGCGCGCCTTTGGACGG
>CALGOL010000345.1 GCA_937960755.1 uncultured Azospirillum sp. | reverse complement strand
TACGAGATTACAAGGTGACTGGAGTTCAGACGTGTGCTCTTCCGATCTAATAGAGCGCAGCCGGCGGCATCGGCGCCGGCTCTCGCCAAACGACGTCGTCGCGCCCCAGCAGCGCCGCGGCGTAGCGCAGCATCTGGGCGAAATTGCCGGCCCCGCCTTCGGCGCAGTAGCGCCACAGCCGATGCGCCACGCTGGGCGGCGCGGTGCAGTATTCCTGCAACGCCGGGTCGGGGCGGTCGTCGCCAGGAACCACCGCCAGCAGCGACCCCGCATCGCGACAGGCTTGCGCCGCCTGCTCCAGCCCATAAGGCCAGTAGCGCACGCCGCCCATCATCCGCACCACCACCAGCTTGGCGGGGCGGATCACCTTATCGACATAAAGGTCGACGGAAAGATTGTGGCCCAACTGCAAGAGCGAGGCGAGGCGCAAAGCCGGCGCGTCATTCCCGCCAGCTTCGGCGCTGACAGCGTCGTAAGCCGCCGCGACGCCGGCCAATTCGCTGTCGGCAGCCGACAGAAAGACCATGTCCGCCGGGGTTTGCCCCAGGTCCACCGCCTCCCCGTCCGGCACGGTTCCGGCTTGCGCCGCCAGCAAATGCATGATCGGGCTTAGCCTTCTTGACCTTGCAGGACGGACGCGACGCCGTCGCGGTCCATCCCCTTGACGCCGATGGCGACCAGGGCGGAGCGCCGCTCCTCCCCGGCCCGCCACGGCCGATCAAAATAGCGCTGCACCCGCGGCCCGACCGCCTGCACCGCGAGGCGCATCGGCTTGCCGACAACTTCGACGAAGCCCTTGATCCGCAGAACGTCGTGGGTCAGCGCCGCTTGACGCACCCGAGCCTCCAGTTCCGCCGGATCGGCGACCGCGGCAAGTTCGACAACGAAGCTGTCGAAATCGTCATGGTCGTGGCCGTCGCCTTCCTGCTCGTGATGCGACGGCCGGCTGGCGAGATCGTCCTCCGCCGCTGCACCCAGCCCGAGCAAGGCTTGCGGCGCGAAAGCCCCTTGGCTGGCGGTCAGGATCTTCACCCCCGGCCGCAGCATCGGGGCCAGGGCGTTTAGCGCGCGATCCAAGGAAGGCGCGTCGACGCAGTCGATCTTATTGACCAGCACCAGATCGGCGCACTGGATTTGCTCCTCGAACACCTCTTCCAGCGGGTTTTCGTGCGATTCTCCGGTCATTTCCTCGAAACGGCCGGCGGCCAGCGCTTCAGCGTCCACCACCGCCACCACGCCGTCGACCGTCACCCGCGCGCGGGCCTCCGGCCAATCGAAGGCCTTGACCAGCGGCTTGGGCAAGGCGAGGCCGCTGGTTTCAATAACGATGTGGTCGGGCGGCGGCTCGGCCGCCAACAGCGCCTCGATGGCGGGAAGGAAGTCGTCGGCCACCGCGCAGCAGATGCAGCCGTTGGTCAGCTCGATGACGTCCTCCGGCCGGCACAGCGGATCGCCGCAGCCCGCCACCAATTCGCGGTCGACGCCAAGGTCGCCAAACTCGTTAATCACCAGCGCCAGACGCCGGCCGTCGGCGTTCGCCAGCAGATGGCGGATCAGGCTGGTCTTGCCGGCGCCGAGAAAGCCGGTGACGATGGTGGCGGGGATGCGGGCCATGGGTGCGCTCTCTGCTCGTGGGGCTGCGGCATTCACCTATCTTAGCGGTATGCTTGGGTTTTCGACCTTTCACCGTCATACCGGCGAAGGCCGGTATCCAGTCGTTTCGGAAACTTGCCCGAACCGCCCTGGACCCCGGCCTTCGCCGGGGTGACGTGTTAAGGTTAAAGAAAATCAATCAGCCGCAAGATCCGCAAATACATTCAGCTCTTGTGGTTTACGCCAAAGCCAACTGGTCGATGGCGGTGTGCTGGCGAATCAGCCCTTCCGGCAGACGCTCGACGCCCTTCAGCGCCAGCCACGAGAACACCGGCTCGATCAGCACCAACGGCGCGTAAGCCGCGGCGAACGTCACCCAGTCGGCAAACGGGGTGGGTTCTTCGCCCAGCGACAGCCAGAAGCCCACCATCAGCGTGACGCCGGTATAGTAAGCCGCGTCAAAAGCGGCGATGCGCCGCCAGCTCACCTTGGCCTTGTCGTCGCCGTCGGCGAAGCAGACGCGGCCGAAGGCGGCGTGGGCGGCGATCAGCGGAACCATCAGCGACAGGCTGTTGACGCCGAGATGGACCAGATCCCCCGGCTCGAACAGCACGCCTTGCAACAGCAAGCCGAAAGCGAAGCCGTACAGCGTCGGGCGGAAGCCGAAGATGAAATAGATGAACGACGCGCCGATGAAGTGCAGTTCCGACGCCCCCGCCGGCATGTGGTAGGCTTGCATGAAGACGGAAAAGAACGCCGCCGCCAGCAGAATCTTAACGATTTCCGCCGGCTGGCGGATCAGGCCGGGGACGTAAGCGGCCAGCGTCGCCACGGCGGCGGCGTTGGCGGCGAGGACTTTGGCGGCGTTGATGACGCCCGGTTCGATATGCATGAGGGACCACCTTCTTTTATCGGAAGGCGTCGGTCCAATGGTTGTGAACGGGAAAGCGGCTGGCCCGCCGGACGGAATCC
>CALGOL010000344.1 GCA_937960755.1 uncultured Azospirillum sp. | reverse complement strand
CGAGATTACAAGGTGACTGGAGTTCAGACGTGTGCTCTTCCGATCTCCCGGCGGCTTCGGCGTCGTCCTCGCCGATCCGCCGTGGCGGCACGAGGATTACTCGCCGGCCGGCGACAAATCAAAAACCCCTGGCCATCACTACCCGACCATGCCGCTGGCCGACATCATGCTGCTGCCGGTAAAGGGTGTGGCGGCGGCGGACGCCGCTTGCTTCTTATGGGTGACCGCCCCGCACCTGTTGCAGGGTTTCGCCGTCCTGGCGGCGTGGGGGTTCGAATTCAAGACCGCCGGGGCGTGGGCCAAGCAGTCCAGCACCGGCGAAAAATGGGCGTTCGGCACCGGGCAAATCCTGCGGTCGGCCGCCGAATTTTATCTGATCGGGACGCGAGGGAGCCCCAGCCCGCGCTCCGCCAGCGTCCGCAATCTGATCGTAGCGCCCCGGCGCGAGCACAGCCGCAAGCCCGATCAACTGCACGCCGACGCCGAAGCGCTCTACGCCGGGCCGTACCTCGAACTGTTCGCCCGCTCCCGCCAGCCGGGCTGGACGGTGTGGGGCGACCAGACCGACCGGTTCGAGGAGGCGTGAGCCATGAGCAAACTGGACCTCATCACGGCTTTAAGCAGCGTTGAAGAGGCGCTTAAACGCAGCCCCCGCGCCGCCGATTGCCGCCGGCTGGCGGCCCGGCTGGCGGTGGTGCGGTCCGGTTTGCTCATGACCGATCTGCCCGACCACGCGGGCGACCCGGCGGCGGCCATGGCGGCGCTGGTGGAAGCCGCCCATCTGGCCGGCGCTGACAACCGCCAACTGGCCGATGCTTTTAACGCGGCGGTCGAAAGGCATCCGCGATGACCCCGCTTCATCCACCCCTGAAACGCGGCGGCAACATCAGATGGCCGCAGCGGCAGAGCGGCTTTTCACAGCCCTCCAGCGGAAAGGCGACGGGATCGTCTGGGCTGCGTATCTCTCCGTGCAACGCCTTGGCGGCTTCGCAGGTGTCGTTATCCATTGCGACCGATACCTCCACCGCCCAGCCGCGGATTTTCGCCTGTTCCAACTGCCGCTGGTTTGCGCGCCAGCGCATCGCCAGATGCAGCGTGCGGGCGATGGCCTCTCTGGGGTCTTTTTTGCCCTTGGCGGTCAGCGCCGCCAGAAACTGCGCGCTGATTTTTTCATACAGCGGCCGGCGCGCCGCCTTCATTTCCTCCGCCGTCATCACGCCGCCCGTCGTCATCACCGCCGTTTCAACTGAGCGGGGGGCTCTTCCGGCGATGAACAACGGCTCCGCCACCGCGTTGATCCATTCGGCCGCGGCGGGCTTGATTAGTTTAAGTTTTTTGCAGGCGCGGATTAGGTGGGGCTCTAGCGGCGGGAACATGGGCGAGGCTCCGACTGTAATTGAACAATGCGGAAAGAATAACAACCCGGTTGCAACGCGCTTGACAACCGGAGAGATGGGGGGCAGCGTGGCGGTTGCCGGCGCGAAAAAGGCGTCGGCGGGGTTTGGCAGCCCCTCCGTACACACGGCGCCCGGGCCGCGGCAGGAATCCTGCGCGGCTTTCCCTATGGTGGGGCGCATGGGGGACACGCGCGAGCGTGTGCCTTCGTCCGTGTGTGGAGGTCTGCCAACCCCCATGCGCTCCACCACCAGATTCTTGGCAGGGTCTCCGGTGGAGCGTCGGACGCAACCACACGGAGTTACCGCCATGTCCAAACCCCTGGACCGGGCCGCGCCGATTTGCGCGCCCACTTTCCTCCGACAGATCGTTCCGTTTCCGGCCAGCCGCATCGTGCAGCCGGTTCCCGCCGACGCCGCGCCGTCGCCGATGGGCGGCATGCCCGGCATGTTCGTGGTCTGGCGTCACCCCGACCCGGCGTTGCTGGAAGCGGCGGAAATCGCCCGACGCTATATCGACGGCAATCATCCCGATTGGCCGGCCGCCGACCGGCAAGCCGCGGTCATCAATCTGGCGTCAAGGCTGCGCCCGACGATCGCGCGCCGGCAAGCCAGACTTTCCGACACCCCCGTTGCTTGAGGACGAGATCATGAGCGCATCCCTGATCCCCATCGACTTCCATTCCGACCGCGTGTTCGTCGTCGAGCAAGACGGCGAAGCTTTCGTTCCCATGCGGCCGATCTGCGAGAACATCGGCCTCGACTGGAAGAGCCAGCACGCCAAGCTTATGGCCGCCGAAAAGCGTTGGTGCGTGGTGATAATCACCACGCATGATGCGATTGGACGCCATCAAGAAATGACCTGTCTGCCGCTGCGCCGCTTGTTCGGTTGGCTGATGTCGATCCATCCGTCGAAGGTTCGCCCCGACCTGCGCGACAAGCTGATCGTCTATCAGCGGGAATGCGATGATGTGCTGCATCGCCATTTCTCCGGCCAGCACAGCGCCCGCGAACAGGCGATGAGCGAAGAGCTTGCCGCCTTGCGCCAGCACAACGCCGCGCTGGCGGTGGCGGCGCTGGCGGCCAAGCCGCTGTGGGCGAAGATCAAGCTGTACGTCGACGCCGGCCGCCCCACCGTCGCCATTCGGGCGCTGACCTCGCGGTCGATGGCCGAGTTCACCATGGAATGGACGGAAATGGCCCATTGCGGCTTGGTTCCCCACTGCGACCAGTACGTTGAAGCGCTGAAAGCCAAACTGCCCGGTTCGATCTGACCGTTTGACCCCGGCTCTGTGGGCATATGACCACGGAGCCGGGGTTCCGCCAAAAGGCGCCCAGCATATGACAACACCTTCTCCCGCCGACCCCGCCCGCCAGCGCGACATCCGCGCCATCCACGCCATGCGCCGCGAACTGGCGCTGGCCGACGCCTTCAATGCGGCGGTTGAAAAACACCCGAGGTGAGTTATGGGACAGCAGCTTGACCTGTTTCGCCCCCCACGCAAACCGCCGTGCCGGAACGAAAAAACCATGTGGGTTTATGACGCCGGCTACGATCACGGCGGCCAGGAAGTAATCCTCATGAGGTGTCAGGTCTGCGGCTTCGTCAGCGATTGGCTGGCGTCAAGGGGGCCGAAGCTCGAATGCCAAGGTCGCGTCTGCCCCAAATGCAAGGGGAAAGGAAAAAGCTGATGGTCGCCTACACCTACAAGTCGCAGTTCGTCGCGCCGACGCTGGAGCGGATCAAGATCGGCACCATCCGGGCGGAAGGAAAAAAACGCCACGCTCGCCCGGGGGAGGCTTTGCAGCACTACACAGGCTCCCGCTTCCGGCCCCGGCTGTTCGCCCGGTCGGTTTGCATGTCTGTCGATCACATCCGGCTGTTCATTAGAAGCGGATTTGTCGAAGTCGGTGATGAAGATTCCGGCATTTATTGTATTGAAGGCGCCGCCCTGGACGCCTTTGCGGTCGGTGACGGGTTTGCCGATTGGAAGGACATGACTGGGTTTTGGCGGCAGACCTACGATTGGGGGGATAGGCTTTTCGCTTTTCGGGGCATTTGGATACGGTGGAAACCTGAAACGCTGGTGACGCCATGACGGCCGACCCCGCCCGCCAGCGCGACATCCGCGCCATCCACGCCATGCGCCGCGAAC
>CALGOL010000343.1 GCA_937960755.1 uncultured Azospirillum sp. | reverse complement strand
CCGTCATCGTCCAAACCGCCGCCACAGCCGCCGCCGCCAGTACGCCCCGCCGCATCGCCGCTTCTCCTTCGCGCATCCGTCTGAATGACGACGGTGCGGCGGCGGCGGCGGCGCAGCCTTAACCGACGTCAAGTGCGACGCCGGGTACAGCCGTCCGCTAACGGCCCCTAAGCCAACGGCCAAGCGTTGTCGTCGGTGATTTCCGGCGCGCCGACGTCAAGCGCCCCTTCCGCCGGCAAGCACATCAGGTTGCAGGACAATATATCGTCAAACACGTTTTCCCCGTTTGCGCGGAAATTGCCCGGATTGAACAGCGGCGCCAGATGCCACCATAACCGGTAGCCCATGGCGCGAATTCGCCGGATCAAAGCGGGGGAGGCGGCGCGGTCGTCGTTCTCCACCCACAGCGCCGGGCGACAGGCGGCGATGGTGGCTCTAGCCCCCTCCAGCACCTGCGGCTCCATGCCCTGGACGTCGATTTTAATCAGCCGGCATCGGGACAGCCCCAGCCCGTCGATGGTGGTCACCGCCACTTGTTCGGTCTTGTCGCCGCCGACGCCCAATCGAACATCGCCGTAGTTGTCCGGCTTGGCCGGATCGTACAGCTTCACCATTGCGGCGCCGTCCGCCGCCGCCAGCCCGGCTTGGCGCGCCTGAACATGACAAAGACCGTTCAACGCCAGATTGGCGCACAGCGTCAGGTGATTGAGCCGTTGCGGTTCAAAGGCGAAGCCTTGCCCCCCCGGACCGACCCGCTGCGCCATCGGCACGGTGAGCGCGCCAATATTGGCCCCGGCTTCGACGAACACGTCGCCCGGCCGCAGCAAAGAGCACAGCAACCGCGCCTCCAGTTCGGAAAACTCGCCGTAAAGGTCCAGCGAGCGGCCGATATAGACGTCATTGCGATTGAACAGAAACAGGCCGTGACGGCAGGCGCGCACCCGCCCCCAGCCCCCAGGCGCGTCAATAGCGAGATCGGCGGCGGGCGTAGTCATCGGCGGCGAAGCTCCATATTCGAATCGGCGCATCATAAGCGCCCGCGCGTCCGCGCCAAAGCTTAACCGGCGTCAAGCACCGCCGCGGCGGAACCGACTATGAGAATTCGCTAAACACGGATTTTGGAGATTGGCGAGATGAAGTATTGGCGCATGCTGACGGCGACGGCGGCCTTGCTGACGAGGCCCCTGCTGGCGGGGATCGTTTTGGCGGGCGCCGGCGGGGCGGCGGCGCAAGAATCCGACTTCGACGCCTATAACGCCCGCGACGTCATGCGCATCTGCGCGCCTTGTCACGGCGAATTCGGTCAGGGCGGCGGCGGCGGGGCCTATCCGCGGCTGGCGGGAATCAATCCCGATTATCTGGCCGAGCAGTTGCGCAAGTTCAAAACCCGCGAGCGGGAGAACATCCCGATGATCCCTTTCGCCACCGACCGCGAGTTGCCGGAAAAGGACATCCAGGACGTCACCCGCTTTCTGGCCTCGGTGAAGCTGGAAACCCGCCTGCCGGAAGCCGTTGGCGAAATCGACGGGCTGGCGCGGCTGGAGCAGGCCAAGCAAGTGCTGCAAATCCCCCGCGCCGACGGCGACGTCGCGACCGGGAAGGAGCTTTACGAGGAAAACTGCGCCGCCTGCCACGGCAAAGCGGCCGAAGGGCGCAACAAGCGGCCGCCGCTGGCCGGGCAATTCACCGGCTATCTGGCGGAACAGGCGGCGCATTTCGTCGCCAAGCGCCGGTCGCACGAGCAAAAAGCCGACCCGATCCCCGATCTTTCGGCGCAAGAGCTGCAAAACATCTGGGCCTACGTGTCGACCTTGGACGACTGAACCGGGTTTTCCCGGCTCGCCAGCGCCCGCAATTCCGCCGCCAGCGCGTCGAGGCGCACCGGGTCTTTGAGCTCGCACTCCCATACCGTCAGCACCCGCCAGCCCAGCGCCGCCAGATCGGCCGCCGCCTTGGCGTCGCGCGTCCGGTTGCGCTCAATCTTGCGTCGCCAATAATCGGCGTTGTCTTTCGGTATGCGGGCGCCGCGCGGGCAGTCGTGGCCGTGCCAGAAACAGCCGTGGACGAACACCACGGCGCGCCGACCGGGAAAAACCACATCGGGCTTGCCGGGCAAATCGGCGCGGTGCAGGCGATAGCGCAAGCCGGCCCGCCACAGGTAAGCGCGCACCTTTAGTTCCGGCGTCGTGTTCTTCGACTTCACCCGCGCCATGGTTTGCGAGCGGGTAAGGGGCGGCGGCTGGTTTTCCCGGCGACGCTTGGTCATTCAGCGGCGGCGGCGGTTCTATCGGCGGCGCCCAACAACGGCTCAAACAGCCGGCGCGCCAACCAGTCCACCACCGGCGGGGCGACGCCGTCGCCGGCCAAATGATAGGCGTCGTTGTAGCGCGGCGGCAGAATATAGCTGTCGGGCAAGCCCATAACGTCGGTGATCGCCTGGATTGGCCCGACGATGGTGGCGCGCGCCACC
>CALGOL010000342.1 GCA_937960755.1 uncultured Azospirillum sp. | reverse complement strand
CGATTCGCCCGCCGATCTGCGCCGCTGGCTGGCGGAAGCCTGGGCGGCGGCGCCCCTTCACCCTAACCAAAAAAAAGGAGGCGACGATGCGCACTCTTAACCTTGGCGTCATCGGCAATGGGACCATCGCGGCGCTGGTGGACGGGCGCGGGGCCATCACCTGGTGCTGCCTGCCGCGACTCGACGCCGATCCGGTGTTCTGCGCCTTGCTCGACGGCGCCCGCCCATGCGTCCCTCACCCCGACGCCCCTCACCCCGACGCCCCTCACCCCGACGACAAGGGGCTGTTCGATTTCGTGCTGAGCGGTCAAGCGTCGGCGTCGCAAAGCTATCTGGCCAATTCGGCGATTCTGCGCACCGTGCTGACCGACAAGGACGGCGGCGCGGTGGAGATCATTGATTTCGCGCCGCGCTTTCCCAATTTGGGGCGCAATTACCGACCGCCGACCATCATTCGCCAAGTGCGGCCGTTGGCTGGCCTGCCGCGGCTGACGGTGCGGGTGCGGCCGCGCTTCGGCTATGGCGCGGAGCCGCCGCAAATCACCCGCGGCAGCAATCACATCCGCTATGTTTCCGCCGCCCAGACGGTGCGGCTGACCACCGACGCCCCGGCGGCTTACGTGCTGGAGGAGCGGCCGTTTTTGGTGGATCGACCGCTGAGCTTCATCCTTGGCCCTGACGAGCCCTTGCAAGGCGGGGTGGAAACCACGGCGCGCGACCAATTTGAACGCACGCTGGAGCATTGGCGCAGTTGGGTGCGCTCGCTGTCGATCCCATTCGAATGGCAAGAAGCGGTGATTCGCGCCGCCATCACTTTGAAATTGTGCAATTTTGAAGAGACGGGGGCTATCGTCGCGGCGCTGACCACCTCAATCCCCGAAGCGCCGGGCAGTCAGCGCAACTGGGACTATCGCTTCTGCTGGCTGCGCGACGCCTATTTCGTCGTTCATGCGCTCAATCGCCTGGGCGCCACCCGCACCATGGAGGAATACCTCGGCTTCATCGCCAACATCGTCGAAGACGCCGCCGACGGCGAGTTGCGCCCGGTCTACGGCGTGGCGCGGGAAGCCGACATTGACGAGCGCCTCGCCCCGGCGCTGAGCGGCTATCGCGGCTTCGGCCCGGTGCGGGTCGGCAATCAGGCGCATATGCAGCGGCAGAACGACGTTTACGGCAGCGTCGTGCTGGCGGCGACCCATGTGTTTTTCGATTCGCGCCTCGCCCGGCCGGGCAATGAACACCTGTTCCGCCAGTTGGAATCACTGGGCGTCAAGGCGGTGGCCGCTTACGACCAGCCCGACGCCGGCCCGTGGGAATTGCGCACCATGGCGCATGTCCACACCTTTTCCGCCGTCACCTGCTGGGCGGCCTGCGACCGGCTGGCGAAAATCGCCGCTGCGCTGGACAAACCCGACCGCGCCGCCGATTGGCGCGGCGAAGCCGACCGGCTGCACGCCGATATTTGCGCTCGCGCCTGGAACAAGGAATTGAACAGCTTCGTTTCCGCCTTTGGCGGCGATGAAATGGACGCCACCTTGCTGCTGCTGCACGAGTTGGATTTTCTGGAAGCCGACGATCCGCGATTCGCCGCCACTGTGGCGCGGGTCGAGGAGAAACTGCGCCATGGCGAGGTGTTGTATCGCTATGTCGCCGAAGACGATTTCGGCCGACCGGAAACCGCTTTCGTCATCTGCGTATTCTGGCTGATCGACGCCCTGGCGGCGCTGGGGCGGCGCGACGAAGCCCGTCAACTGTTCGAATCCATGCTGGCGAGACGCAATCCGCTGGGGCTTTTGTCGGAAGACATCGACCCCGCCAGCGGCGAACTGTGGGGCAATTTCCCGCAAACCTATTCCATGGTGGGACTCATCAACGCCGCCGTTCGGCTTAGCCGTAGTTGGGAAGAGGCCTTTTAGGCCCAAAATTGCTGCGAAAGCTTCGCAAAGCTGCCCATTAAATATGCAAAATGATGCTCTCTCGGTCACAGTGTAGCGAACCTGTCACACCCCATGGCGTTGTCCGCTGACATCGAGAACTTCGCTTGCCGCACTGCGGCGGTTGGGCGCATGTTTGGGACATCAAGATTATGGGTCAGCCGCCACGGGATGCGGCCCCAAGAGAGGATTGAGACTGCCATGATGAAGAATCTTCTGCTTGCCGGCGCCGCCGCCGTCGCTGTCGCCGCCACCGCCGGCGCCGCTTCCGCCCAGTCGAAGTTTGAAGTGCGCCTCGGCGGCGACGCCATCTTCATGGCGGGCTTCACCGACCAGAAGCTGGACAACAACCTGCGTTCGTCGGAATTTGAAAATCGCTTCCGCCTGAACATCACCGCCACCGCCAAGGCTGACAACGGCCTGGAATACGGCGGCCGTCTGCGCCTGCGCAACATGGCCGGCTCGACCACCGACGCCGACCGCGCCTACATCTTCATCGGCGGCGGCTTTGGTCAGGTTCGCCTCGGCACCCAGGCCGGCGCTTCGGACGAATTCGGCATCATCGGCCCGGTGGTCGATTGGGGCGGGGGGATCCTGGGCGGCTATGACGGCTTCTGGCTGGACTTCCTGGCCGGCTCCACCACCGCCGGCAACCTGCCGACCGCCATCAGCACCGGCAGCCTGCGCACCTACGGCTCGTCCAGCGCCGCCAGCCGCATCACCTACACCTCGCCGGAATTCGCCGGTCTGAAGCTGGCCGCCAGCTACGGCACCAACGCCAACAGCTCGGGCTTCCACGTCGGCCGCACCGAAAACGACGGCTCGGTGCAGGACCTGTACGAAGTCGGTCTGCTGTACTCGCGCGTCTTCTCGGGCGTGTCGATCGACGGCTCGGTGTTCTACTCGGGCGGCGAAATCTCCTCGACCAACGTCGAAGACGTCAACTCTTGGGCGGCTGGCCTGCAAGTCGGCTACGCCGGCTTCAAGTTCGGCGGCTTCTACTCGAACCATGGCGACACCGGCTACGCCACCGCCGCCCGCTTCAAGGAAGACCAGCAGAGCTGGGGCCTGTCCGGTTCGTATGAAACCGGCCCGGTCACCCTGGGTCTGGCGTACTCCAACTACACCGACGCCGGCGACGCCACCGTTCGCGGCGACCGTGAACTGGATCTGTTCCAGGTTGGCGTGAACTACGCCGTCGCCCCCGGCCTGACCGTCGGCGCCGAGTGGAGCCACTTCGACCTCGACACCGAAACTGTCGCCACCCACGACCGTGGCAACATCTTCATCCTGCAGTCGGTGCTGGTGTTCTAATTCAGCTTGGCTGTCCATCCAGCCTGGTTAGCGACTTTGCGGCGACGGAGATTTCTCCGTCGCCGCATTTTCGTTTGGGGCATAAAAAAAACCGGCCGATCATCTCGGCCGGCTTTTTACGTCAGCGCGATCACTTCGCCGGCACGGCGTCGCAGATCAGCAGCACCACGCCCTTGCCCACCGGGGCCCAAATGATGATGCCCTGCTTTTTCGCCTTGACGGCGTTGATGACCACCGCCTGGGTGCCTTCCGCCGCTTTGGCCGAAATCTGCTCGGCCTTGTAGCCGTCCTTTTGCACCGCATCCATGGTGACGTCGACGATCTGGGTCAGCCGCGCCTGATCGCCGACCTTCAAATCCCAGCCGAAGCTTTCCAGCGTCTTGCATTTGCGGCCGTGTTCGCGGGCGACCGCCGCCATGTAGTCCGCATAGACGCCGTCATCCTGCAAGACATACGGCTTGTCGGGAAAAGCGGTTCCCAGCACCGCTGACTTGGCCGCCAGCTCGTCGCCCTTCTTCGTCTTGCCCGCCGTCGTCGCGCCGTAAGCCGCGCCGGAAGCCAAAACACCGGCCGCCAGAGCCGCCGAAGCCCATTTCATCAAACCAGCCGCTTTCATGTTTTCCCGCTCCTAAAGGCGACAACGATTCGGCGAATCGGTTAGCATGAGCGGCGGCCATTGTATATAAGGCGCCGCATCATCCAGCCGTAGCGGAGCCCACACGACATGAACGCCGACACCAGCCCCGCCATCGCCGACCAGCTCGCCGCCGTGCGGCGGGAAATCGCCGAAGCCGCCGCGGATTGCGGCCGCGACCCCGCGTCGGTTCGTCTGGTGGCGGTGTCAAAGACCCATGGCGAAGACGCGGTGCGGGCGGCGCTGGCCGCCGGACAAACCGTGTTCGGCGAAAACAAGGTGCAGGAAGCCAAGGCCAAATTCGCCGGCCTGCGCGCCGAATTCCCCGATTTGCGTCTGCATCTGGTGGGGCCGCTGCAAACCAATAAGGTGAAAGACGCGGTGGCGACCTTCGATGTCATCGAGTCGCTGGACCGCCCCAAGCTGGCGCAAGCGCTGGCGGATGAAATGGCCGCCGCCAACCGCCGGCCCGAACTGCTGGTGCAGGTCAACACCGGGGAGGAGCCGCAAAAGGCCGGCGTCCCGCCGTTGGAGGCCGACGCCTTCATCGAAGACTGCGTCACGCGGCTGGGATTGCCGGTCGTCGGCTTGATGTGCGTGCCGCCGGTGGACGATGAACCCGCGATGCATTTCGCCCTGTTGCGGGAGATCGCCAAGCGCCACGGGCTGGCGCGCCTCAGCATGGGCATGAGCGGCGATTTCCCCACCGCCATTCGCTTCGGCGCCACCGATGTGCGGGTCGGCACGGCGATTTTCGGTGCGCGGTAACCGCTAATAAGACTGATTATTTTATTTATTAACGGTTAGTCGGAATATTTATCCGGCTGCGACGTTTTGCGCGGTCCTACCAGCGCCTTTTCAGAATTAGAATAGTTCCATGCCGCTCGTAGAAAGCTGGCGGGCGGCCATGCGCCGTCATTTCGAAAATCTGATCGAGCCGACGGGGAGAAAGCATCCGCCGAAGGATGCCGCACGCCCTTTTATCCAGAATAAACATACGGTTATTAGACGACACGGGAGAATCCAATGTCCAAGCGTTTTGCGCTTTCCTTCGCCGCCGCCGCCGCCTTGTCGGTCGGTTTCGCTGGGGCCGCGTTGGCTCAATCGGCCGAACCCATCACCCCGATCGAGCCGGCGAAGGTGACCGACGCCGCCCTGGTCGAATTGGGCAAGAAGCTGTTCTTCGATCCGCGGCTGTCGAAGTCGGGCTTCATTTCCTGCAACTCGTGCCACAACCTGTCGATGGGCGGATCGGACAATCTGAAAACCTCCATCGGCCATAACTGGCAAAAGGGTCCGATCAACGCGCCGACGGTGCTGAACTCCAGCTTGAACGTCGCGCAGTTCTGGGACGGCCGCGCGCTGACTTTGCAAGACCAAGCCGGCGGCCCGATCGCCAATCCGGGCGAAATGGCTTTCACCCACACGCTGGCGGTCACCCTGCTGGAATCGATTCCGGGCTACGTCGGCGAATTCAAGGCGGTGTTCAAGAACGACAAGATCACCATCGAAGAAGTCACCAAGGCGATCGCGGCGTTTGAAGAAACCCTGGTGACGCCGAATTCGCGTTTCGACAAGTGGCTGAAGGGCGACAAGAAGGCGCTGACCGGCGAAGAACTGGCGGGCTACGAATTGTTTAAGGATTCCGGCTGCACCGCCTGTCATAACGGCGCCGCGGCCGGCGGCAACACCTTCCAGAAAATGGGCGTGATGGAGCCGTACAAGTCCACCAGCCCGGCCGAAGGCCGCGTCGCCGTCACCAAGGAAGAAGCCGACCGCTTCAACTTCAAGGTGCCGACGCTGCGCAATGTGGAAATGACCTATCCCTATTTCCACGACGGCGAAGCGGCGACGCTGACCCAGGCGGTGGACGTGATGGGCCGCATTCAGTTGGGCAAGAAGTTCACCGAGGCGGAAAACGCCAAGATTGTGGCGTTCTTGAAGACGCTGACCGGCGATCAGCCTGATTTCAAGCTGCCGATCCTGCCGCCGTCGTCGGACAAGACCCCGCTCCCGACGCCGTTCGAATAAGCGACGGGGTGGTTTGAAACAAGGGACCGGACGGCGCGCTTGCCGCCCGGTCCTTTTTTATCGTGCGAAATGGGATGACGCGGCATGATTTGGCGTGGGCGGAAAATGCTGGCCGCGGTCGGCTTGTTGGGGGCTCTCGTCGGCGTTTTGGGCTGGGGCGGCTTCAACTGGGCGATGGAGGCGACCAACGCGCCGGAATTCTGCATTTCCTGCCACGTGATGCGCGACACGGTGTATCCCGAATACAAGCGCTCGGTTCATTACAGCAATCCGTCGGGCGTGCGCGCCGTCTGCGCCGATTGCCATGTGCCGCGCGACTGGACGCATAAAGTGCTGCGCAAAGTCGCCGCCACGAGGGAAGTTTATCACTGGCTGCTCGGCTCCATCGACACGGCGGAGAAGTTCGAAGCCAAGCGCCACACGCTGGCGCGGCGCGAGTGGGACCGCATGCGCGCCAATGACAGCCGGGAATGTCGCAATTGCCATTCCTATGACGCGATGGACTTCCACCGCCAGACGGCGAAAGCGTCGCGCGCCATGACCGACGCCGCCAAGGCCGGCAAGACCTGCATCGACTGCCATAAGGGCATCGCCCACGCCTTCCCCGATGTTGACGCCGGCCACCGCAAAACGTTCGCTGCGCTAGCCGCCGGCGCCGCGACGCCTCCCGCCCCCGGCGCCGGCGCC
>CALGOL010000341.1 GCA_937960755.1 uncultured Azospirillum sp. | reverse complement strand
CGGCGTTGACCCACGCGGCGCAGCAGAACGGCGGCTTGTTGCGGCCGCAAGACCTGCGCCAAGCCCGCCAGATCGTCGCCATGCTGACCCAGCCCGACCCGCAGGACGGAACGCCGCGGCTGACTCTGCCGCTGTCGAGCCAGGGCGGCCGGCTGTTCGTCGGGCCGTTTCAAGTGGCGAAACTGCCGCGGATTATATGGTGAGGGAAAACAACCCTGTCCCCTTGCGGGCTACGGCATTTACACATCTGCGGCTCAGGTGGCGTTCTTAATATTCCTCCGTCATTCCGGCGAAGGCCGGAATCCACCTTTTCAACCACTTATACTAATCTCTCTAAATATTAACCTTCGTCACCCCGGCGGAAGCCGGGGTCCACCTTTGCGGAAACTTTGTCGAAAAGGTGGATTCCGGCCTTCGCCGGAATGACGGTGAAGGGTCAATCTTTCGGCGGATTGGTGTTAGCTGATGAGGTGGACCCCGGCCTTCGCCGGGGTGACGAGAAAAAAGATAGAAAAATCAAAGCAGGAAGAGATATGTGAACGCCGTAGCCCCTGGAGAGGGCTTTGACGCCGCTTGAAGCGGTCGGACCCCCGCCTCACGCCAGCTTGAAGCTGATTTGATTGGAATCCCAGCGCGCCGACACGGTGACAAGATCGCCGGGGGCGACAACGCGCGGCTGGTCGAAGAACATCACCGCCTGCTTCCAGTGGTTGGTGCGCGACAGGCTGGCCGAGCGATAGACCACTTCATCATCCATCAACAAATCGAACCAGAACGCCACGCCGTGCGCCGTCCCGGCCGTGGTCGCGGTCACGGTCAGCACCCGCTCGCCCTCCTCCGGCATCGCCTGAGTGAAATCGAACGCCAGCGCGTCGAAGCGATCCGACAAGGGCGTATGGGCGTCGGCGGCCAAGTCGATTTGTTGATAGCCCGGCGAGCGGAACACGTCGAACGCCGACATGTCGAAGCCGTCGATGCGGCGCAGCGGGTTGATGCGCGCCAGTTCCGGCGTCTCCACCAGCATGCCGTAAACCGTCGAGGCGCGGGGAATCACCGTGCCGCCCGGCTTCACCAGATGGGTGCGGGCGTGTTGCAACACCGACAGCATGCGCGGGGCCAGCATGCCGACGTTAATCAGCTCAGAGACGAAAACATCGGCCTTCTCCGGCAAATCGCCGCCCTCCCCCACCGTCAATTGGGTGGAGAGCTTGGGAACCACCGAGATGCGCTCGGCGTAGCCGTTGCGCGCCACGGTTTCCTTGGCGACATGGGCCAGCACCGGGTTGACTTCGCAGGTCACCACTTGGCCGGCGCCGGCGCGCGCCGCCATCATGGCGACAATGCCCGACCCCGTGCCGATCTCCAGCACCAATTGGCCGGGCTTGACCTGTCGGTTGAGCGCGTCGCGATAGGCGTCGTTGCGCTCAAAATCATTAATCATCGGCAGGTGCCAAGCCGGAATGGCGTTGGAATGGATCAGCCGCCGGGTGAAATCCACCATCGGATGGTCGGGGGCCAGCGCGCGCGCTTCGTCAATCGCCGCCACCGCCTCTTGCGCCCGGTCCAGGCTGTGCAGCACATGGGCCAGCCCGACACGCGCCGGGATGAACTGCGGCGCCGCGTCCACCACCCAGCGGAACGCCGCCTCCGCCTCTTTCAGCCGTCCCAGGGTGGACAGGGTTTCCGCCAGATTGAAGCGGGCGTCGAGATAGCCTTCCGACAGCGCGAGCGCGCTTTCAAACGCTTCGGCCGCTTCGGCCAGCTTACCCAGCTCGCGCAAGGCGCCGCCGAGATTGTTGCGCAACTCCGGCGCGTTGGGGCGCAGTTCGACGGCGCGTCCCAACGCCGCCTCAGCCCCCGGCAGATCGCCCAAAGCCTTCAGCGCATTGCCAAGATTGCCGTGCAGATCGGCCAGCTTATCATTCAGCGCCAAACCGGCGCGGAACGCCTCCGCCGCCTCCGCCAACTCGCCCATTTGAAACAGCAACGAGCCGCGGCTGTTATGGAACGACGGATTTTTCGGATTGGCGGCGACCGCTTGTTCAAAGATGCCCAAGGCGACGTTGGGATGGCCGGTTTGCGTCGCGATCAGCCCCAAGAGATGCAGCGCGTCGGCGTTGCGCGCGTCCGCCTCCAGCAGCGTGCGCACGGCGTTTTCCGCCCCCCGCAAGTCGCCGGAGCGAAACAGGGCGACGGCTTCGGGAAACAGAGCGGCCGTATCGGTCATCGGCGGGGCCTCCGCAGGGTAAAGAAAACACGCGCGCAAATAATCAATCGCGCCATCTTAACCATAAAAAGCCGGCGTCAAACAAACATTAAGCACGGAATTAGTCAGATTTTTCCCGTCCGCGCGCGAAAGCCAACAGAACGATGGCCACCGCAAAGAACGCGGTGGGCAGCACCGCCCAGCCGCCGGGCAACAGCGACAGCAGCGCCAAGCCGATCAGCACGATGTTCAGCAGCAAAACGACGCCGGAGGTTTGGGCGTGGGTGAAACCGCGCTGCACGGCTTTTTGATAGAAATGTTCGCGATGCGCCC
Source organism: uncultured Azospirillum sp. (assembly GCA_937960755.1). GTDB lineage: Bacteria > Pseudomonadota > Alphaproteobacteria > Azospirillales > Azospirillaceae > Azospirillum. The sequence goes on along the minus strand of CALGOL010000341.1, from coordinate 273 downwards.
GCCAGATTTTCTCCAACCGGCAGGCGCGGCGCAGCAAGGTCAAGGTGGCGTCGGCGAGGAAATAGGCTGGCAGCAGCAAGGCCGGCAGCCACAGCCCGGCGGCGGCGAGGCTGAGCAGCAAAAAGCCCAGCACATAGCCCAGCGGCACCGAGCCGACGTCGCCCATGAACACCTTGGCGGGATGCCAGTTCCACGCCAGAAAGCCCACCGCCGCCCCGGCCGCCGCCGCGCCGAACAGCCCCGGCATCCGGCCGCGCCCGGTGGAACCCTCAT
>CALGOL010000340.1 GCA_937960755.1 uncultured Azospirillum sp. | reverse complement strand
GGCGGACGCGCCCGACGCCGCCAAGCTTTATCTTGAGCATTGCGCCGCCTGCCATGGCGGCGACCGGCTGGGGGCCATCGGCCCGGCGCTGCTGCCGGAAAACATGGGGCGCCTCAAACCGGCGGAAGCGGAAAAGATCATCCGCCATGGCCGCGCCGCCACCCAGATGCCCGGTTTTGCGGCGGAAACGCTGAACGACGCTGACGTAAAGGCGTTGGCGGCGTACGTCTTCACCCCCTTGGCGGAGGTTCCGCGCTGGGGGTTGGAGGAGATGACCGCGACCCGCATCGTCCATGTCGACCCCGACACGCTGCCGGCGGCGCCGCAGCACAAGGCCGATCCGCTCAACCTGTTCACCGTCGTGGAGGCGGGCGACCATCACGTCAGCATCGTCGACGGCGACAAATTTGAGGTGCTGGCGCGCTTCCAAAGCCGTTTCGCGCTGCATGGCGGGGCGAAATACTCCCCGGACGGCCGTTTCGTCTATCTGGCGTCGCGCGACGGCTGGATTTCCAAATACGACCTGCACTCGCTGCAAATGGTGGCGGAAATCCGCGTCGGGGTGAACACCCGCAATGTCGCCGTCTCCAGCGACGGCAGGTATCTGATGGCCGGCAACATGCTGCCGCACACCCTGGTGGCGCTGGACGCCCGCGACCTTACGCCGATCAAGGTGATTCCGGTGGTAGGGCGCGACGGCGTGTCGTCGCGGGTGTCGGCGGTCTACGCCATGCCGCCGCGCAACGCCTTCGTGGCCGCGCTGAAGGACGTCAAGGAAGTCTGGGAAATGCCGTGGGACGACCGGCCGGTTTACGCCGGGCTGGTCCATTCCCGTCAACCGGGGCTGGAGGAGGGCGTGAAGGTCCCCGGTCCGTTCCCGGCGCGCCGCCTGATGGTGGAGGATTACGCCGACGATTTCTTCTTCGATCAGCCCTACAATCAACTGATGGGCACGTCGCGCGACGGCAAGAAGGGGATCGTCGTGCATATGGACGTCGGCCGGCAGATCGCCTCGCTCGACCTGCCCGGCATGCCGCACCTCGGCTCCGGAGTTAACTTCACCTATCAGGGCCGGCCGATGATGGCGACCCCGCACATCAAGGAGCCGGTGGTCAGCGTCGTCGACACCCGTGACTGGAAGGTGGAGAAGACCATTCCGATGCCGGGGCCGGGCTTCTTCCTGCGCAGTCACGAAAACTCGCCCTACGCCTGGGGCGACGCTTACATGGGCAAGGAAAAGGACGTCGTGCCAATCATTGACCTGCGCACGCTGGAGGTGGCGAAGCTGCTGAAGCCGGCGCCGGGCAAGCTGACCGCCCATGTCGAATTCACCCGCGACGGCCGCCATGTCCTGTTGTCGGTGATGGAGGACGACGGCGCGGTGATCGTGCTGGACGCGCAAAGCTTCGCGGAGGTCAAGCGCCTGCCGATGCGCAAACCCATCGGCAAGTACAATGTTTGGAACAAGATCAACTATTCCAGCGGCACCAGCCATTAGGCCGGGAAGCCGGGGATGAGCGATTGGATGAAGGAGAACAACCCTCTCCCGTCCCGGGCTAAAGCATTCACACATCTTGCGCTTTGACCGTTTACCGTCATACCGGCGAAGGCCGGTATCCAGCCTTTTCAGGTACTTATCCGAGGAGCCCTGGACCCCGGCCTTCGCCGGGGTGACGTGATAAAATTCATCAAGATCAATTAGTTAGAAGGCATATGAATGCCGTAGAGAGGGGCTGTTTTCAACCGGCGCCTTCCCTGCTCAGCCGATAGCGGCCCGACAAGGGGATGGAGAAGCCGGACGGATCGGCGTATGGTCGGCCTCCGACGCCGCTCTCGATTTGCGGCCCGCTCCCGTTTTTTGTTGTATGAAGCATGTCCGGCAAGAAGAAATCCCCGTCTAAGCCCGCCTCCTCCGCCGTCCTCACCGGCCGGACCGAGGCGGTGCGCGTCAAAACCGCCAACAAGCGCTCGCTGGCGTCGACGTTATGGCTGCAACGCCAGTTGAACGATCCTTACGTCGCCGAAGCGCAAAAGCGCGGCTACCGCTCCCGAGCCGCCTTCAAGCTGTTGCAGTTGGACGAAAAGTTTAACCTGCTCGGCGCCGGCAAGCGGGTGGTGGATCTGGGCGCCGCGCCCGGCGGCTGGACCCAAGTGGCGGTGGAGCGGGTGAAGCCGCAAAACGGCAAGGGCCAGGTGGTCGGCCTCGACATCTTGGAGATGGAGGACGTGCCGGGCGCCCACACCTTCCAGGCGGATTTCTTGGATGAGACCGCGCCGGAACGGCTGAAGGCGCTGCTCGGCGGCCCGGCCGACGTCGTGCTGTCCGACATGGCCGCTCCCACCACCGGCCACGGCCCCACCGACCATTTGCGCATTATGAACCTTGCCGATGCGGCTTACGACTTCGCCGAAGAAGTGCTGGGGCAGGGCGGAGCGTTCGTCTGCAAGCTGTTCCAGGGCGGGGCGGAAAAAGACCTGCTCAACCGGCTGAAACGGGATTTCGCCGTGGTGCGCCACGCCAAGCCCGCCGCCAGCCGCGCCGATTCCTCTGAAACCTATGTCGTCGCCACCGGTTTCCGCGGCGAAAAGCGCCGCGCCGACGAGGCCGGCGGCGACCAAGCATGACCGCAAACGCAGATCGGAAGAGCACACGTCTGAACTCCAGTCA
>CALGOL010000339.1 GCA_937960755.1 uncultured Azospirillum sp. | reverse complement strand
GACCGCCGGCTCTCCGCCTTGCGGCTCGCCTTGACGGTATCGCACGGCGAGCGCCGCACCACGGTCAAGGCGCCCTTGGGGGATGCGGCGTTGCCGGCGTGGCGGTACGAGCCGATTTTCGCCGCCCTGGCGGACGGGCCGAAGAGCGTGGCGGAACTGGCCAACCTGTCGAGCGCCGCCGGCGCGCCGCCCGCCAACCCGGCCGAGCTTATCGGGCTGCTTGTGGGTTCCGGCCAAGCCATGCTGGCGACGGAAGACGCGGTTTCGGCGGGGAACGCTGGGGAGACGGCGCGGCGTTTCAACCGGCTGTGCGTTGACGACGCGCTGACCGAGATGACGCGCAAATCGGTGGCTTTGGCGGCGCCGTTGTGCGGCGCCGGCCTGCATTTAAGCCTTGCCGAAGCGCTGTTGTACGACGCCGCGGCGACTGGGGCGATTGCCGCAGCGGCTTCCGAGGCGACCGAGGCGGCCGAGCGGGCGACGACGCACGCCTTGCGCCGTTTGACCGGGCTGGCCGAGCCGCCGCTTGACCATCCCAACCGCCCGGCCTTGCTGGAAAGCATGGCCTGGAGCGTCGCCGAGAGCCTGCCGCTGTGGCGCCGGCTGGGGATGATTTGAGGGGGGGCGGCTGGCGCCGGCGGGCGCGGCGCGCTATATGACGATGTGATTGGTCGGGAGCGTGACATGAACGCGGTCAGTTTAGCCGAAGCCAAAGCCCGCTTGAGCGAACTTATCGATCAGGTCGAGACGGGGGATACGGTGGACATCACCCGGCGCGGCAAGCCGGTGGCGCGACTGACGGCGGTCGCCAAGCCGCGCAAGCCGATTGACGCGGCGCGGCTTCAAGCGCTGACGGCGTCCATGCCGCCGCAAACCGAACCCGCCGCCGACATGGTGCGCGCCATGCGGGACGACGAGCGCTATTGATGCGCTATCTCGACACGTCATTGATAATTGCGGCGCTGTCCAACGAAGCGATGACCGGGAGCGTGCAGACTTGGCTGGCGGAACAAGACCCGGCGCAACTCGTCATCAGCGATTGGACCATCACCGAGGTTTCCTCCGCCCTGGCGATAAAGCTGCGAACCGGACAGATCAACTTGGCGCACCGCGCGGCGGCGCTCGCTGTGTTCAATCAATTGGTTGCCGAGAACTTCACCATATTGTCAGTGACGGGTGAGCATTTTCGAGCGGCGGCTAAATTCGCCGATCAGTATATCTTGGGGCTTCGCGCTGGCGATGCATTACACCTTGCGGTGGCGTCAGCGCATGGCGCCACGGTTTACACCCTTGACCGCCGGCTTGCCGAGGCGGGGCCGGCGCTTGGCGCGCCGACCCAGTTGCTGGGGTGACGCTTGGGGGCTAGAAGGTTTCTTGCTCCCGCCACGCTTGTAAAGATTAACCTAGAACGATCCCCCGGCGGGATGTCGCTAGCCTTGACCTAGCGAATATGGGAAGGCTATGATTGTCCGAAACTCGCCGCAGCGGGGACAGCGTCAGAATTAGCGAAATTGGCGGTAGGCTTGAGAGTTATAGGGATTGATAGCTGGGTTGGGCCGGTAGGGGACTAACAGGTTTGGCCTTACTGTTCCGCTAAAGCAAACTTTGAACGGCGTTGCGCTTCGCTCGGCGGACGGCAAAATGCAGCTCATAGCGGACGGTCGTGGTTGGCGAAGCATCAGGCACTGTAAGCCGAGAGCTGCTAGTCCTACGATGTTAGTTTGATGTCTAGCTCACCCCAAAGCCATCGCAATCTTTGCATCAGATGCCTATCTTTCTATCCAGCTGCTTGAATCTTTGCTAGAATTGCATTATTTCAACTGTTTTGCACAATCGGAGGCTCCATTGAAAACTATTTCTATCGGATTGAAGAATATTAAGAACATTAAAAACGCTTTTTTGGAGTTTCCATTGCAAAAGGGAACTAGCGTAATTGTTGGCGGAAATGGATCTGGTAAAAGCACAATCCTTCAAGCGCTATCTCAGTCATTCACGAGGTCCTCATTGGGATCCCTGAATATTGGAGACTACAATTCAACATCTGAGGTTGTAATTAATCTAGATGGATCTACTCGTGTTTGGAAGCACGACCAAAGGCGCAGCTGGCAGTCGGACATCAAGGAAATGCTTCCAATTAATGGAATGTATGAGGGAAGCCTTTTCTATGGATCAAGGTTTAACGATTCTCGACTGGTTGACAGCATCTTAAGCGACGGGAGGATTGCGTCGAGCGACATTGTTGACGCAGATGACTATGTAAAGGAGAAGCTCAGCTTCATTTTGCACGGGGAAAATGGAAATTTTCCAGGATTAAAGAAACTAAGGAATAGGGATATCGCGACCCGCCTTGGACTTGTGAATACCCCATATTTCAACGATGTTAACGGCCGACATATCAGCCAATATAGAATGAGTTCTGGAGAATGCCTCCTCATCACACTACTTCATTTTGTATACAACGCTATTGTTCGCAGGTCCCTTCCGAAAAGCCAATTTATTCTTACGTTAATCGATGAGATTGAGGTCGCTCTTCATCCGATAGCAGTACATCGTTTCCTCGAAACCATTAATGAACTGGTTGAGTCGAACGAAAATCTGATGGTAATCCTGACTTCGCACTCCCCTGAAGTCATAAGAAGGATTGACCCAAAGAATATTTATAAAATTGAAAACCATAAAGGTCAGATAACTGTGATAAATCCTGCATACCCAAGCTATGTTATTAGGGACATTTACAAGCATGATGGATTTGATCGACTAATACTCACCGAGGATACTCTTGCAAAAATTGTCACTCAGAAGATCATTGACAGGCACCGCTTCGCCAATAGCAAGCTTGTTCACATCGTTCCATCTGGGGGATGGGAGAA
>CALGOL010000338.1 GCA_937960755.1 uncultured Azospirillum sp. | reverse complement strand
AGCGCCCCGCGCCCGGCCGGCGGCGCTGGCGCTGGCTGATTTGGGCGCCGTCGATCTGATCGGCGTCGGCGATCTTGCGACCTCGGCCGCCTGCATCGCGCGGGCCGGCCTGTTCATCGGCAACGACTCCGGCCTGATGCATATCGCCGCCGCCGCCGGTGTTCCCACCTTAGGTCTGTTTGGGCCGGGCTACCCGGAAATCTATGGACCCTGGGGGCCGAACGCCGCGGTGGTGGTCAGCGCCGTACCGGCGGAAGAATTGCGCGCCCGCGTGACGCCGCAAAACAAATCGCCGCCGGGATTGATGGACGGCGTGTCGGTGGACGCCGTGATTAACGCCGCCGTCCGCCTGTTGACCGATAAGACGGTTTCTTGACGGTTGATATGGCGTTCGCCGCCCGCCCGTGCTACCAAGTCGCCGCCCCGGCTGATTCCGCGCATGCGTAAAGGCCTGCGGGGCGACGGTTCCGACCAGCATTTTCAGCGGCCATGCACACCTTTCTCGACTTTGAAAAGCCGATCGCCGAACTTGAAGGCAAGATCGAAGAACTGCGGCACCTGACCGGCTCGCGCGACGACATCAACATCGCGGAGGAGGTGGGCAAGCTGCAAGTCAAGGTCGACAAGCTGCTCCGCCAGACCTACGCCAAGCTCACGCCGGCGCAAAAGGTGCAGGTGGCGCGCCACCCCAACCGGCCGCACTGCGTCGATTACGTCGCGGCGCTGGTGGAGGATTTCACCCCGCTGGCCGGCGACCGGCTGTTCGGCGAAGACCGCGCGGTGATCGGCGGCCTGGGCCGCTTCCGCGGTCAGTCGGTGGTGGTGATCGGCCAGGAAAAGGGCCACGACACCGAATCCCGCGTCCGCCACAACTTCGGCATGGCCAAGCCGGAAGGCTATCGCAAGGCGCAGCGCCTGATGGAGCTGGCCGGCCGCTTCAATCTGCCGGTGTTGTCGCTGGTCGACACCGCCGGGGCCTATCCCGGCGTCGGCGCGGAAGAGCGCGGCCAGGCGGAAGCCATCGCCAAATCTATCGAATCATGCTTGCGCCTGCCGACGCCGATGGTGGCGGCGGTGATCGGCGAGGGCGGATCGGGCGGGGCCATCGCCATCGCCGCCGCCGACCGGGTGCTGATGCTGGAAAACGCGGTCTATTCGGTGATTTCGCCGGAAGGCTGCGCCTCGATCCTGTGGCGCAGCGCCGACAACGCCGGCGACGCCGCGGCGGCGTTGCGGCTGACCAGCCAGGACCTGAAGGAACTGGGCGTCATCGACCGCATCGTTCCCGAACCGCTGGGCGGCGCGCACCGCGACCCGGCGGCGGTGTCGAAGGCGCTGGGCGACGCCTTTGAAGAATCCTTGAAGGAGTTGGGCGGCCAAAGCGGTGAGACTTTGCGTCGCCGCCGCCGCGCCAAGTACCTCGACATGGGGCAAAAGTCGTTATCGTAACCTCTGACCGCGGCGGATCGGCATGGCGACAATCAAGGAAGCGCTAACGCTCGCTTACGATTTGTTGGACGCCGGGAAGCCGGGCGAGGCGGAGGAGTTGCTCGGGCGCATCCTGGACGCCGTCCCGGATCAGGCCGACGCGCTGCATCTGCTGGGCGTCATCTTGGCGCAGTCCGGTCGGGTCAAGCAGGCGGAAGCCCGACTGGCCGCCGCCGCCGCCCTTCGCGACATCGCGGAATATCACGCCAGCCATGGGCTGGCGCTGGCGTTGTTGGGCAAAGCCGACGAAGCGATTGACGCCTATCGCCGGGCGCTGGGGCGCAACCCGGCGCACGCCGACGCTAAGCGGGCGCTTGGCGAATTGCTGCTTGACCGCGGCCGGCGCCTTTGCATAGCCGAAGACGATTCGGCGGCGGCGCTCGATTTGCGCGAAGCGTTGGATTACGCCCCCGATCATGCGGAAATCGCCCTGTGGCTTGGAACCGCCCTGCTGGAATCCGGGCGCTACGATGCGGCCGCCGCGGCGTATCGCCGGACGTTGACGTTGGATCCCGCTGCGGCGGCGGCGTGGACGAATCTCGCCGTTTCCGGTCGCGGCGACGCGATCACTTGCTGCGCGCGGGCGGGGACCGTTAATCCGGCGTCCGGCGAGGTTCGCGCGGCCTATAGCGAGGCGCTCAGTCAGAGCGGCAAGCCGGAGGAGGCGCTGCGCGAAGCGCGCAAGGCGCTGCAATTTCTTCCCGACCTGCCGGTTTTGCGTATGGCGTGCGCTACGGCGGCGTTGAAGCTTGGCCGTCTGGCTGAAGGCTGGCGCCATTTCGACGCCCGGTGGCGGGTTGGCGAAAGCAAGCTGAAGGGGGGGCGGCCGACCCTTCCCATGCCGACTTGGGACGGCGGCCCGGTGGCGGGGCCGTTGCTGGTCTGGGCCGAACAAGGGCTGGGCGACGAAATCATGTACGCCTCGCTGTTGCCGGAACTGACGGCGCGCGGTTTCGATATTGTGCTGTGGGCGGATGGCCGGCTGCATTCGTTGATCGCTCGCGCGCAACCATCTTTAAAGTTGTCGCCTCGTCCCCAGAGCGACCCGCGGCAAGAAGCCGCCGCGGCCGAAATCGCCATGGGCGACCTGCCTCGGCTGCTGAGATCCGAACTCGCCGATTTTCCGCCGGAACGTCCGCCGGTTCTCAAAGCCGATCCGGCGGCGGTCGCCGCGGCGCGGGCGCGCT